>JANNKZ010000044.1:0-7647 GCA_031396515.1 Gammaproteobacteria bacterium | reverse complement strand
CCGGCGCGGAACTCGTCGAGCTCGGCGAGGGCGACGTGTCGCTCCGCCTGGTCGCCGCCCACCGCCCCGGCCGGCGCATGGCGATCCTGCACGAAGCCTACGAACCGGGCGCCGACACCGGATCCGAAATGCTCCGCCATGCGGGCGAAGAGGGCGGCGTCGTGGTGCGCGGCCGCATCGAGGTGACGATCGGCGGGCAGACCCAGGTGCTCGGGCCCGGGGACGCCTATTATTTCGCGAGCGCCGTGCCGCACCGGTTCCGCAATCGCGGCCGCGAGCGCTGTGAGATCATCAGCGCCTCGAATCCGCCGACGCTGTGACCAGGAGCAGGCAACCGTGAATCGCGAAACCAAGACGGTGGACTGGCACGAGCGGGCGGCTTCGTTCGCGCCGCGCACCGAGGCCTTCATCGACGGGCAGTACCGCCCGGCCGCATCCGGCGCGACCTTCGACTGCGTCAACCCGGCGACCGGCAAGCCGCTGACGAAAGTCGCCTCCTGCGACGTCGCCGACGTCAATGCGGCCGTCGCGAGCGCGCGGCGCGCGTTCGAGGCCGGCCACTGGTCGCGGCGCGCGCCGGCCGCGCGCAAGAAGGTGCTGCTGCGCTTCGCGGAACTGATCCGCAAGCACCGCGAGGAACTGGCGCTGACCGAAACCCTGGACATGGGCAAGCCGATTTCGGACTCGCTCAAGATCGACGTGCCGGCGGCCGCCAACTGCATCGCCTGGTACGCCGAGGCGATCGACAAGGTCTACGACCAGGTCGCGCCCACCTCGTACGACTCGCTGGCACTGATCACGCGCGAACCCGCGGGCGTCGTCGGCGCGATCGTGCCGTGGAATTTCCCGCTGCTGATGGCGAGCTGGAAACTCGGCCCCGCGCTCGCGACCGGCAACTCGGTGGTGCTGAAGCCGTCGGAGAAGTCGCCGCTGACGGCACTCCGGATCGCGGAGCTCGCAATGGAAGCCGGGCTGCCGGAGGGCGTGCTGAACGTGGTGCCGGGCTTCGGCTACACCGCGGGCGAGGCGCTCGCGATGCACATGGACGTCGACTGCGTTGCGTTCACGGGCTCGACCCGCGTCGGCAAGATGATGCTCGAGTACTCGGGCCGCTCCAACATGAAGCGCGTCTGGCTGGAGTGCGGCGGAAAGGCGCCGAACGTGGTGCTCGGCGACGTCGCCGACCTCGAGCGCGCGGCGAATGCCGCGGCTTTCGGCATTTTCTTCAACCAGGGCGAGATGTGCTCGGCTGCGTCCCGCCTGGTCGTGCACGAGTCGGTGCGCGAGCCGCTGCTCGAGCGCATCGTCGAGATCGGCAAGACCCTGACGCCCGGCGACCCGCTTGACCCGAAGACGCGGCTCGGCGCGATCGTGGACCAGGTGCAGCTGAACACGGTCATGGGCTACATCGAGTCTGGCCGCAAGGAAGGCGCAAATTTGCGCATGGGTGGCGAGCGCGTACGCGAGGATTCGGGCGGTTTCTTCGTCGAGCCAACCGTGTTCGACGGCGTGACCCCGGAAATGAAGATCGCGCGCGAGGAAATCTTCGGGCCGGTGCTGTCCGCGATCGCGTTCGACGACGTCGAGGAGGCGATTCGCATTGCCAATGACGTCAGTTTCGGCCTGACCGCCGCGGTCTGGAGCCGGGACCTGACGACCGCGCATCGCGTCGCGAAACGCCTGCGCGCCGGCACGGTCTATGTGAACTGCTACGACGCGGACGACATCACCGTGCCGTTCGGCGGCTTCAAGCAGTCCGGCAACGGCCGCGACAAGTCGCTGCATGCGATGGACAAATACACGGAACTCAAGACCACGTGGATCGACCTGTCATGAAAGTCACCGTCGCCGCGACGCAGATGGCCTGCAGCTGGGACCGCGAGGCGAATATCGCCAATGCCGAGAAGCTGATTCGCGAGGCCGCGAGGCAAGGCGCCAACATCGTGCTGATCCAGGAGCTGTTCGAGGCGCCGTACTTCTGCAAGGACCACCTCGCGAAGCACTTCGACCTCGCGGTGCCGGTCGCGGAGAACACCGCCATCCAGCGCCTGTCCAGAGTCGCGAAGGAACTCAAGGTCGTGCTGCCGCTGTCGGTCTTCGAGCGCGCGCAGAACGCCTACTTCAACACGCTGGTGATGGTTGACGCCGACGGCTCGATCATGGGCATCTACCGCAAGTCGCACATCCCGGAGAGTCCGGGCTACCACGAGAAGTTCTATTTCTCGCCGGGCGACACCGGCTTCAAGGTCTGGCCGACACGCTTCGGCACGCCCGGCGTCGCCGTGTGCTGGGACCAGTGGTTCCCGGAGAGCGCGCGGTCGATGGCGCTCATGGGCGCAGACATCCTCTTCTACCCGACCGCGATCGGCTCCGAGCCGCAGGACCCGTCGCTCGACTCGCGCTGGCACTGGCAGCGCACGATGCAGGGCCATGCGGCGGCCAACGTGATGCCGCTGGTCGCCTCGAACCGCATCGGCGCCGAAAAGGGCGAGAAAGTCGAGATCACCTTCTACGGCCATTCCTTCATCGCCGACCATACCGGCGCGATCGTCGCGCAGGCGGATGACCACAGCGAGCAGGTCATCACGGCGACCTTCGACTTCGACGAGATCCGCAAGTACCGGCATTCCTGGGGATTGTTCCGCGACCGGCGGCCGGACCTCTACGCGCCGCTCCTGAAGCTGGACGGTGGCCGCAACTGACCCGCCCTTCGCAGGCGACATCGCCTGCGTGGACCTCGAGACAACCGGCGGTCACGCCGTGCACAACCGCGTCATGGAAGTCGGCATCGTCCGGATGTCCGCCGGCCAGGTCGTTGACGAGTACTCGACGCTGGTCAATCCCGGCACCCGCATCCCGTACGCCATCCAGCAGTTCACCGGCATCACCGAGGCGATGGTCGCGGACGCCCCGCCCTTTGCAGAGGTCGCAGCGGAGATCCTGGAGCGGCTCGAGGGGCGCCTCTTCGTCGCGCACAACGTGCGCTTCGACTACGGTTTCCTCCGGAGCGAGTTCTGCCGTGCGGGCCTGCGCTTCCGCGCGCCGCTGCTGTGCACGGTCCGGCTGTCGCGCGCGCTGACGCCCGACATTCGCGGCCACAACCTCGATGCGGTGATGCATCGCTACGGCATCGACTGCGAGGCACGCCACCGCGCACTCGGTGACGCGCGCGTGCTGGCCGAATTCCTGCGCATCGCCGGCGAGCGTTTTCCCGCCGACGAACTTCGACGCATCGTCGACCGGTTGCGCGCGGTGCCGAAACTCCCGCCCGGACTCGACCCGTCAATCGCGGAGGAGATTCCGGAGTCGCCCGGCGTCTACCTGATCTATGGCGAGGGCGACGCGCTGCTCTACGTCGGCAAGGCCAGGAACCTCGCGAACCGCGCGCTCTCGCATTTCGCCGACCCGACGGCGCGGCGCGAGCAGCAGCTCGCCACACTCGCGCGTCGCATCGAGTGGATCGAGACGGCCGGCGAGTTCGGCGCACTGGTGACGGAAGCGCGGCTCATCAAGGAGCGGCGGCCGCTGCTCAACCGGCGCCTGCGCGATTCCGGCGAGCTGTGGATGATCCGTCTCGGCGGCGACGGCGCCGGACCTCAGGCGACCGTGCTGCCGCTCGATGCCGCGGACGATGCCGTCGAAACTTACGGCATGTTCCGCCGGAAATCCGATGCCGGGCGCGCGCTCGAAGGCCTCGTGCGGGAGCACCAGCTCTGCGCGAAGCGGCTCGGGCTCGAAATAGGGGAGGGATCGTGCGTCGCTTTCCAGCTAGGCCGCTGCCGCGGCGCCTGCGTCGGCCGCGAACCGGCGGCCGTGCATGCGCTGCGCGTGCGGCTCGCGCTCGCAGGCCTCAAGCGACGCGACTGGCCATTCCCCGGGCGCATCGGCATCCGCGAACGCGACTGGCGCGGACACGAGGAAGTTTACGTGTTCGATCGCTGGAGTTACCTGGGATGTGCCAAGGGCGCCATTGAATTCCCGGAGTTCCAATGGCGCCCCGGTTATTTCGATCCGGACGTCTACCGGCTGCTCGCGGGATTCCTCGACCGCCCCCGGGCAGGCGCGCAGCTCCTGCGGCTGGATGACCCTCAGTCGGGCATGTCGGCTTCGAAGTTCTTCACCCAGCCGTGAAATGAGCGGAACATCATGCCGATCGCTTCTTCGGTGACGCCGCCGGAGAGCGGCAGCGTCATCGTCGCGGTGATCAGGTCTTTCTGCGCGTCCGCCGTGAGCCAGCGGCGCTCGGCGTTGTAGGCGTTCGCGCGGCGGTCAGTGTCCTTCGTGCACTTCGGGCACACGGCAACGAACAAGATCGAACCATTCAACTGCTCGGCGACGGTCTCCGGGACCGCTGCGGTCCAGATGACGCCATCGGCACTTACCGTCCATGAGACCAGGCCGGATCGCGGCTGGTCGGCGGTCGGCGAGAAGCCGTTCGCACGCAGGATGCGGCCGAGTTCTTCATGGGACATCGAGACCCGCACGCGGCTGACGTCCTCGCTCGCGATATTCTGGTTCGCGATCGCCTTGAACTTGTCCTCGAGGCCCTCGCAGGCCGCCGCGTCGTCTTCGAAGCCGACGCGGTGGGACACGCAGCGCACCATCGTGTCGAACAGGCGAGCCGAATACTGGATGTTCCTGCCGGAGACGCCGTCCGTATTGACGTCGGCCTGAAAGATCGGATCGTCCACCTCGTCGATGTACAGGTTGGCGGAGAGCCACGGCAACATCTCGGTGTTGATGTCGTCGACCGTCCCGGTCGCCGGCCTTGCTTCGAGGTCGTAGCCCGCGTTGAAGTGCAGGTCCGCGCAGCGGCCCTCCTTGCAGGCCATCAACTGCACGTGCCAGCGTGCCGGGCCGCCCATGATCGCAAGCGTCGGTACGGCGTCCGGTTCCTTCGAATCGGGATCGACGGTGACGGCCTGGAGTCCCGCGGCGATCAGGAGTTCCTGCAACTCCTGGTGCGTGATTCCCTCGTCGTAGATGCGTGCCTCGACCGGGGCGGCGACGAAGAGGGCGATCGCGGCGATCGCGACCGACCCGCGAAACCGTGGTGAAGACATGCGCATCGTTGGCCCCCATGCGTTGGATCGCCCGGCGTTCTCGCGGCGGGCGCTGGTATTGTAGCGGCCGGCATGGAAGGGGTCAGCCCTGGAACCTAACGGCGTATTCGTCACTGCGGCCACCGGGACCGCCGACCTGCTGGCTGCGGAACTGGCTTCCTTCGGCTGCGCCGAGGTGCGCGAGGTGCAGGGCGGGGCGTCCTGCCTTGCGACGCTCGAGCAGGCCTATCGCATTTGCCTTTGGTCGCGCCTGGGCCTGCGCGTTCTATGGCGGCTCGACGATTTTCCCGCGGCGAGCGCGGACGATCTTTATGCGGGGCTGCGCCGGACGGACTGGTCGGCGCACCTGGACGTCGGCGGCACGCTCGCGGTCGATTTCGCGGGCAATGTGCCCGGCATCGACAACACGCAGTTCGGCGCGCAGCGCGCGAAGGACGCGATCGTCGACCAGTTTCGCGAACGCTGCGGCGAGCGCCCATCGGTGGATCGCCAGTCGCCGGACCTGCGCATCAACGTCCACGCCGCGCGCGGCCGCATCACGGTCGCGATCGATCTCGCCGGCGACAGCCTGCACCGGCGCGGCTACCGCGGCGGCCAGGGTGCGGCGCCGCTCAAGGAGAATCTCGCCGCGGCCATCCTGATCCGCGCCGGCTGGCCCGCGCTCGCGGCGGTGGACGGCGCCTTCGTGGACCCGATGTGCGGCTCGGGCACGCTCGCGATCGAGGCCGCGCTGATCGCCGCCGACATGGCGCCCGGGCTCACCCGCCCGCGCTTCGGCTTCGAGCGCTGGAAGCAACACGACTCCGCCGCCTGGCAATTGCTGCGCGCCGAAGCGCAGGGCCGCGCGGCGCCCGCCAGCCTGACGCATGGCCGCATCCGCGGCTTCGATCGCGACCCGCTGGTGCTGCGCGAAGCGGCGCAGAACGCGGCGAGCGCGGGTCTGGCGGAGCGAATTTTCTTCCAGCGCTGCGAACTGGCGTCGCTGCCGGCGGCGCCCTCGCGCGAGGGCCTGGTCGCGGTCAATCCGCCCTATGGCGAACGCATCGGCGAAACCGAGGAGCTGCGTGCGCTGTATGCGCTGCTCGGAGAAAAGCTGCGCGAGGGCTATCGCGGTTGGCAGGCGGCCGTATTCACCGGCAACCCTGCGCTCGGGCGCGAACTCGCCATCAATGCGCGACGCACGCATCGCATGATGAACGGGCCGATCGAATGCCGGCTGCTGCGGATCTCGATCGAACCGTCCGAGTTCGTCGTTGCGCGCGAACCGGGACGGCCGCCGGTCATCGATGGCGAAAGCGCCCGCGCGCGGCCGGGCGCGCAGATGTTCGCGAACCGGCTGAAGAAGAATATGGACAAGCTGGCGTCCTGGGCGCGGCGCGAGTCCGTCTCCTGCTATCGCCTTTACGACGCGGACATGCCCGAATACGCGTTCGCGATCGATCTCTACGGCGCCGACCCGCGGGGCGAAGGAGGCCGCTGGCTCTATGTGCAGGAATACGCACCACCCGCGACCGTCGATCGCGACCGGGCGCGTGCCCGACGCGAAGAGGCGATTTCCACGCTGCCGGAGGTGACGGGACTCGCGCCGGATGCGATCTACTGGCGCACGCGCCGCCCGCAGAAGGGCAAGTCGCAATACGAGGCGCTTGCGGAAATCGACGAACGCGTGCTGGTCGCGGAGGGCGGGCTCCGGTTCCTCGTCAATTTCACCGACTATCTCGACACTGGGCTTTTCCTTGATCATCGCCTGACCCGTTCCCGCCTGCGCGCGGCTGTCAAGGGCCAGCGCTTCCTGAACCTCTTCTGCTACACGGGCGCCGCGAGCGTGCACGCGGCAGCCGGCGGCGCGGCGACGACCACCAGCATCGACATGTCGCGCACCTATCTCGAGTGGGCGCGGCGCAACATGGAGGTCAACGATTTCCGCGGTGACGTGCACCGCTTCGTCCAGGCCGACTGCCTGGCCTGGCTCGCCGAGGACGACGGCGCGCGCTACGACCTCATCTTCCTCGATCCGCCGACATTCTCGAATTCAAAACGGATGGCCGAGGAGTTCGACGTCCAGCGCGATCACGTCGGGCTGATCCGGCAGTCAGTCGCGCGCCTCGCGGAAGGCGGGCTGCTGCTTTTCTCGAACAACTTCCGGAAATTCAAGCTCGATTCAGCGGCGCTTGCGGACCTGTCGGTCACCGACATCACAAAAGCGACGATCCCGCCGGACTTCGCGCGGGACGCGCGGGCGCATCACTGCTACGAGATCAGAACAGGCCGGTGATCCGGCCGTCGTCGTCCACATCGATCGAATTCGCCGCCGGCACGGCGGGCAGCCCCGGCATGGTCATGATGTCGCCGCAGATCATCACGACGAACTCGGCGCCCGCAGCGAGGCGCACTTCGCGCACGTTGACGACGTGGCCGTGCGGCGCGCCGCGCAGCTTCGGATCCGGCGAGAAGGAATACTGGGTCTTCGCCACGCAGACCGGATAGTGCCCGTAGCCGGATTCCTGCAGCTGGCGGATCTGTGCGCGGACCTTGCTGTCGGCCGTGATCTCGGACGCACCGTAGATGCGGGTCGCGACGGCCT
>JANNKZ010000042.1:0-6780 GCA_031396515.1 Gammaproteobacteria bacterium | reverse complement strand
CGGCGTCATCAATGGCTTCGGATCGGTCGGCCCGATACTGCAGGAACCGGTCATCGGGTGGCTCAAGCAATACCACGGCACCGACTCCGTTTTCCTGCTGCTGGTGGCCATCGTGCTGGTGACCACGATCGCCACCGGGCTGTTCGCCCGCTATGAGCGGCGGCGCGGCATCTAGAGCTCAGGCGATTCGCGCGCCCTGGCGCTTCAGCTCCGCCTGCACCTGCCTCAAATCCAGCGTTTCGAAGGAGCGTCCGGACTTCAGGGAAACCGCTGCCGCAACGCCCGCACCCTGTCCGCTCACCGCGCAGCACATCATGTTGCGCGCGGCCGCGTGCGACACGCGATCACCGCCGATGCAGCGCCCCGCCGCGATCAGCTGACCGACACCGCGCGGCACCAGCGCGCGGTACGGGACGTGAAAGTACCGCCCGGTGGTCGGCAGGATTAGCAGTCCGTAGCCGTCGATGAACTCGGGAAAGATCCCGATCGAATCCTCGAAGCGGCCCTGTTCCCGCACATCGGCTGCCGTCAGGTTGTAGAGCGCGTCGATCTTGCGCGTATCCCGGATGCCGATCGTCATGCCGAAGTTGCGCAGCTTCGCGTTCTCGCAGCCCGGCATGAATGCCCGCAACGCCGCGACCGCGTGCACCGCCTGCCGGCGGCCCTCGATCTCGCCGCGGGTCAGGTCGTCGGGATCGGTGCCGTCGCAAGCCGGCAGGTGAATGAGATTCAGGTACGTGAGATCGCCCTGGTCGCTCACCGCGCCCCAGGTCCCGGCGAGCGTGACGAGCGATGCCGGGATGACGCCGGCCGCGACCGCCTGCTTGAAGGGCTTCCTCAGGAACGGCGAGAAGAGCTCGTCCTCCTTGCCGGTGGTCTCGATATTCCATTCGCCGTTGCCCATCCAGTCGCGGTAGGTCTGGGGATCGGCCTTCACGGCGTCGATGAACCGCTGCTTGTTCACGCCCGTCATCGAGAACATGACCGACGCGGACATCATCTCCTCGCGTGGTGTCTTGCAAACCGGCGCACCTGAACGGGCGACCACATCCGCATCGCCGGTGCAGTCGACGACACGCTTCGCGAGGATCGCCTCGCGGCCGGCCTTGCTCTCGGTGATCACGCCGCAGATCGCGCCGTCCCGCAGGATGGGCGCGACGAACTGACGATGCAGCATCGGCTGCACACCCGCTTCCTGCACCAGCACGTCCGCGACGTGCTTGAACATCTCGGCGTCCAGGGCATGGCTGATCGACTGCGGTTCCGGCATCGCGGCGCCCATCGCCTTGGCCCGTTCCTCGAACTCGATGCCGATGCCTTCGCAGTCCACGGTCTGCTCGTGCCGGTACCAGGCAAAACCCTCGACGCCGACCTGCGTGATGTTGCCGCCGAAGCAGCCGTTGCGTTCGAGGAGCGTGGTCGCGACGCCCGCGCGCGCCGCCGCGAGCGCCGCCGCGAGCCCGCCCGGTCCGCTGCCCACCACGAGCACCTCCGTCTCGTGGACGACGTCGATTTCGCGCGCGGCTTCAGCGATGCGTTGCATGGCGGGTCCAGTCGATCGGGCGCACTTCGGGGACGACGACGAGCCAGGCCACGAGCCCCAGCAGTGCGACGGTCCCGGAAACCATCAAGGCGGACGTGTAACTTCCGCTCTGCTGCACCAGGTAGCCGGTCACGACCGGCGCGGACATGCCGGCGACATTGCCGACCGCATTCTGCAAGCCCATCCAGCGCCCGGTCGCCCGCGGGCCGGCGAAGGTCTGCGTCACGGACGGATTGGACGGACTGTTCATGCCGTCCATGACGCCGGTCAGCAGCAGGATTGCGGCCCCGGCGACCAGCCCGCTCACCCGGGTGCTCGCAATCAGGCAGATTCCGACGCCGGCGCTGCTGAGCGCGAGCGCCGTCTTGTACGCACGGTTCAGGCTCGCGCCACGCGACACCCAGCGGTCGAGCAGCCATCCGGTCAGCAGCACGCTCGCGCCGTCGAACACGTAGAACGCGGTCACCATCGGCGCCATTTCGGCGAGCGAAAGCCCGCGCTCGTTCACGAGATACAGCGGCAGCCAGGAAAACACGAAATAGAAAGCGTAGTTCGAGCAGAACGTTCCCATCATCCCGCCCCACAGCGCGCGCTGCCGCAGAATGGTCGCGTACGGTGGATCGTCGCCGGTTTGCGCCGGTGCGGATGCTTCTTGCGGCTTTCGCATCCAGCGGCGCCAAAAGATCAGCCAGATCAGCGAGGCGAGTCCCATGACGACGAACATCGCGCGCCAGCCGTAGCGCACGAGGATGAGCCCGCCCAATACGGTGCCGACCGCCGGCCCGATGACGGCGCCGAACTGCATGGTCGCCGTCGCGCGCGCCCGCTGCGTGACCGCGACGTTCCGCGACAGCAGGCTGAGCGCGCTCGGGTAGAACGTGGCTTCGCCAATGCCCATCGTCAGGCGCAAGGCGACGAGCGCCGCCACGCCACCGGCGAAACCCGCGAGCGCGGTCGCGAGGCTCCACAGCAGGAAGCCCGCGGCCAGCACGCGCGCCGGGCCAAAGCGATCAGCGCACCAGCCCATGACCGGTTGCATCGGCGCATAGGCCCAATAGAAAGCGGCGAGCACCCATCCCATCTCGCTCGCCGAGAGGCGCAGCTCCACCTCGAGCAGCGGTGCGGCAATCGCGATGCTGCCGCGATCGACGTAGTTGATGAGCAGCGCGACCGACAGCAGCGCGACGAGGCCGACAGGCGCGCGCAACGGCGCGGCACTTGCGCTCACGACCATCGTCCGCCCCGCAGCGCCCCCGGATCGGGGACCAGCGGATGGTGCCAGACTGCGTCCCCTTCAGGAAGGCGGCTGCGGGCTAGAATAAAGCCGCGGCCTCTCCATCCAGCGGACATCCATGAGCCGTCCCCGGCACGTCCTTGCCATCGACCAGGGCACGACCTCGACGCGCAGCATCGTGTTCGATGATCGCGCGCGAGCGGTGGCGATTGCGAGGCGCGAGCTGCGCCAGCATTACCCGGCGTCCGGCTGGGTCGAGCACGATGCGGAGGACATCTGGCGCGACACGCTCGCGACCGCGCGCGAAGCCATCGGCCTGTCCGGGCTCGGCGCGCGCGATATCGCCGCGATCGCGATCGCTAACCAGCGCGAGACCGCGGTCGTCTGGGAACGCAGTACGGGAAAGCCGATCCATCGCGCGATCGTCTGGCAGGACCGTCGCACTGCCGACGAATGCGCGCGACTGAAAGACGAGGGCGCCGAGAATCTCGTCCGCCAGCGCACCGGCCTGCTGCTCGATCCCTATTTCTCGGGCACCAAGATCGGCTGGCTGCTCGATGCGGTCGCGGGCGCGCGTTCACGCGCCGAGCGCGGCGAGCTTGCCTTCGGCACCATCGATACTTTCCTGCTCTGGCGGCTGACCGGCGGCCGTGTGCACGCGACCGACGTGACCAACGCCTCACGCACGATGCTGTTCGACATTCATCGCGGAGAGTGGGATGACGAGCTGCTGCGCCTGCTCCGCATCCCGCGCGCGCTGCTGCCGGAGGTCCGGGGCAGCAGCGAAATCTACGGTGAGACCGCGACGGGCCTGTTCGAAGGGGCGATTGCGATCGGCGGCATCGCCGGTGACCAGCAGGCTGCGCTGATCGGCCAAGCCTGTTTCGAACCCGGCATGGCCAAGTCCACCTACGGCACGGGCTGTTTCATGTTGCTCAACACCGGAGAGACGCCGGTGCTGTCGGATAACCGCCTGCTGACGACGCCGGCGTACCGGATCGCGGGCCGTACAACCTACGCGATGGAGGGCTCGATCTTCGTCGCGGGCGCCGCGGTCAAGTGGCTGCGAGACGGGCTCGGCCTCATCCATGAAGCGGCGGAGACCGCCGCGCTCGCCGCGAAAGTGCCGGAGAACCACGGTGTCTACCTCGTGCCGGCGTTCGTCGGCCTCGGCGCGCCGCACTGGGTGCCGGAGGCGCGCGCATTGATCTGCGGGTTGACGCTCGACGCCACCGGCGCGCATTTTGCGCGGGCGGCGCTGGAATCGGTCGCTTTCCAGACCATCGACCTCGTGACGGCCATGACCGCCGACGGCGCGCGCCGCGCCGAGTCAATCCGCGTGGATGGCGGCATGGCGGCGAACGACTGGTTCTGCCAGTTCCTCGCAGATGTGGTCGATGCGAGAGTCGAGCGGCCGGCGCAGGTCGAAACGACCGCGCTCGGGGCCGCGTTCCTCGCGGGGCTCGCGACAGGCGTCTGGCCCAACTTGAAAGCCGTCGCCGGTGTCTGCGCGACGGACCGGGTGTTCACGCCGGCGATGACAGCCGAGCGCCGCACGGAGCGGGTCGCCGGCTGGAAGATGGCGCTTCGGCGAACGCTCGCGACCTAGCGCGCGTCGCGGCCCGCGCTCTGCACGCGGTGTCCGAGCGTGAACGACATGAACAGGATCGCCAGCAGGCAGCAGGCGATCATCGTGATGAAAACGCCGTGCCAGTCCCAGCGGTCGGCAATCCACCCGACGCCGGTGCCTGCGATCGCCGAGCCGAACATGTAGCCGAAGAGTCCTGTCAGCCCCGCGGCCGTGCCGGCCGCCTTCTTCGGCACGAGCTCGAGCGCATACAGCCCGATCATCATGATCGGGCCGTAGACCAGGAACCCGATGGCAAAGAGCGCCGCGTAATCGATCCAGAGCGGGCCCTTGAGGTTCATCCAGTACACAATCACGGCGACGAGCGTCAGCGCCAGGAAAATCATGGTCATCGGCGCGCGTTGCGCCTTGAACCAGCGGTCCGACAGCCAGCCGCAGAGGATGGTCCCCGGGATCGCGGCGTACTCGTAGAGCGACCAGGCGATGCTCGACTCCTTGAACGAGAATCCTTTCGCCGTTTCGAGATAAGTCGGGATCCAGTTCACGACGCCGTAGCGGACGAAGTACGCAAAGGCGTTCGCGATTGCGATCGCCCACAGCAGTTTGTTCGGCAGAACGTAGCGCAGGAATATCTCGCGGAACGAGAACGTCCGTTCATGCGCAACGCTGTAATCCGGCGGATAGTCGTTCCGATGCCGCTCGATCGCAGGCAGCCCGCGCGACTGCGGCGTGTCCTCCAGCAGGAACCAGACACCGATCGCGATCAGGGTGGCGACGATCGCATTGAAATAGAACTTCGCGCCCCAGTCGTTGAAGAGCAGGACGCCGACGAGCGCGAGGTTCGCAATCAGGCCGCCACCGATGTTGTGCGCGGTATTCCACGTGGACACGATACGGCCGCGTTCATTCGCGCTGAACCAGTGCACCATGGTCTTGCCGCATGGCGGCCAGCCCATGCCCTGCACCCAACCGTTGATCGCCACGAGCACGATCATTGCGGTGAGCGATGCATAGATGGCGTCGAACAGGCCGAAGGCCGCCATGATCGCGCACGAGAGCAGGAGCCCGAGCGGCAGGAAGTACTTCGGGTTGCTGCGATCCGAGACGGCGCCCATCAGGAACTTCGACCACCCGTACGTGACGGCGAGCACTGTCATCGGCGTGCCGAGCTCGGCCTTGCTGTACTCCGGGTGCTCGGCGAGGAGATCAGGAATCGCTAGCGCGAAGTTGTTGCGGACCAGGTAGTAGCCCGCGTAGCCGATGAAGATGCCGGCGTACACGCGCCGCCGCAGGCGCTTGTACTCGGCGTCGACCCGGTCGGCCGGCAGCGGTTCGGCGAACGCCGCCGGCTTCAGGAAACCGATCATCGCGTCGGCGACGGCACGGCCATGCCTTTGGAGACCATCACGGCGCGGAGCCGGTCCGGGTAATCGGTGATCAGGCCATCGATGCCGAGCGACATCGCGGTTTCCATGTCCTTCGGCTCGTTGACGGTCCACGGGACCACTTTCAGTCCCAGCTCATGCGCCTCCGCCACCAGGGTCGGGGTGAGATCCAACGCATGCGGCGACCACACTTTCGCCCCGAGTGCCTTGACGGTCCGCGGCACCGAGCCCGCATGATCGTCCACATCGAATCCGCCGAGCCAGGCCGAAGCGCCCGGCTTGCCGATCTCCATCGTGTCCTCATCGGGCTGCTGGTCGGTCAGCGCCACAACCGCGATCTCCGGCGCGTGCTTTCGTGCCAGCACGAGCGTCCGCCAGTCGAAGGACTGGATCGTCGTGCGCGACGCCATGCCGGCCGCGCGGATGACATTGATCAGCGCCGAGGCGAAAGTTTCGGGCGTCGCGGTCTGCCCGGGTTGCGTCGGGTCGATTTTGGTCTCGATGTTGAAGCGCACGGTCTTGTTGCCGCTTTTCCGCACGAGGTCGAAAACGGCCGCGAGCCGCGGAATGCGCTCACCGTCCACGGCCTGCTGTTCCGGGAATTTGGTGGCGTAGTCGCTGTCGGGCTTGATACGTCCGACGTCGTACTGGCGGAGTTCCTCATAGGTGAGCTCGTGAAGCACAGGCCCGGCTTTCTCGAGGAACTTGCTGTCGGCATCGCGCGTGTGGTCAGGATTGAGCACGCGGTCGTGGCTCACGACCACGACGCCGTCCTTCGTCACGCCGCAGTCGAGCTCGAGCGTCGTCACCCCGAGCTCGAGTGCGTACTTGAATGCCGCCAGCGTGTTCTCGGGGCGCAGTCCGCGCCCGCCGCGGTGGCCTTGCAGATCGAAGGCCGGGCCACTTGCCGCCGCCGGTGGCGGGGCTTCCGCCGCGCAGGCCGAGACCAGGGCGAGGGCGCACGCAGCCATTGTGGATCGCCGTTTCATCGTGGCATCCCCATGTTTCAGGCGCGCGCCGCGAGCGCCGA
>JANNKZ010000032.1:0-3798 GCA_031396515.1 Gammaproteobacteria bacterium | reverse complement strand
GTCGTGGATCGCCTGCCGCAGCGTATCGGCGATCCGCAGCGCCTGCTCCGGCATGCAGTGCTCGAGCAGCACGCCGAACTCGTCGCCGCCGAGGCGAGCGAGCACGTCGTTGAAGCGCACGCGCGTCTGCAGCAGGCCGGTCACCTGGCGCAACAGCTGGTCGCCGGCCGGATGGCCGCAGGTGTCGTTGACGACCTTGAACTGGTCTAGGTCCACGTAGACCATCGCATGGCGGATGGCCGGGTCCGCGTGCGCCGACTCGATTGCGTTGTTGAGCCGGCTCTCGAATTCGCGGCGGTTGATCAGCCCGGTCAGCGCGTCGTGGGCGGCCTGGTAGGACAGGAGCCGCTTCATGCGCCGCTCGCGGCTCACGTCACTGAATACGATGACCGCGCCCGCGGTCTGGCCCGCGCGATCGCGGATCGGCGCGACGGTCGCCTGGATCGGCACCTCCAGTCCGCGACGGCTGACGAGCGCCGTCTGGTCGGCCAGGTGCAGGGGTTCGCCGCTCGCGAGCGCGAGCCGGACCGGATCGTCGATCGGCTCGTGCCCGCCGTCGGCCACCAGCTTGACGATCTCCGTGACATTTCGGCCACAGGCTTCGGCGGCGGGCCAGCCGGTCATCTTCTCGGCGACCGGATTGATGTAGTCCACCGTTCCCGAGCGGTCGGTCGTGATCACTGCGTCGGCGATCGACTGCAGCGTGACCTCCGCGCGCTCCTTCTCGGCGTAGAAGCGCTGCTCGGCGCGCTTGCGCTCGGTGATGTCCGTGACCGTGCCCTCGAACCCGGTCGGCAGCCCGCGCGGGTCGCGGTTCAGGCGCGCGTTCTCGGTGATCGTGATGACGCTGCCGTCCTTGCGCCGGAGTTCGTACTCGGCCTCGACCAGCTCGCCGTCCTCGACGAGCTGCTGCATCAGCGCCTCGCGCCGAGCGGGATCGACGTACAGGCCGGCGGTAGAGCCGATCGCGCGCAGCTCTGCGAGCGACGCGTAGCCCAGCATCTCGATCAGCGCCGGATTCGCCGACAGCAGATAGCCTTCCATCGTCACCTGGTAGAGGCCCTCGACCACGTTTTCGAACAGGCCCCGGAAACGCTTCTCGCTCTCGCGCAATGCGTCCTCGGCCACGCGGCGCTCGATCGCGATGCGCGCCAGCTGCGACATGCGGCCCACCAGCTCGAGGTCCCGCCGGGACGGCATGCCGGTCCGCTTGAGGTAGGTCGCGAAGGTTCCGAGCATGCGCCCGTCGGCGCCGGTGATCGGCGTCGACCAGCAAGCGTGCAGGCCGGCGTTGCGCGCAGCCTCGTGGCGATATTCCCACAGCGCGTCTTTCGAGATGTCCGGCACGATGATCTGCCGTTGCAACACGACGGCCGCGGCGCAGGACCCGAACCGGATCTCGGCCGGAAAATTGTCCATCAGCGTCACGTATTCGCGCGGCAGGCTCTGCCCGACCACGTGATGCAGGGTGCGCCGCTGCGGGTCGTACATCCGGATGCAGCAGATGGCGTCCGGCAGCACGCGCTCGACGACCTCGGTGATCGCGGTCAGCGCACCGGTCAGCGGCTCGCTGGAGGCGATCTTCTCGAGCGCGCGGCGCTCGCCCAGGGCGACCTTCTCGGCCTGCTTGCGCTCGGTGATGTCGATGATGCTGGCGCGGATCAGGCTGCCGCTGGAGCTCGGCAGGCGCACGAAGCGCACTTCGCAGGGAATGTTCTTGCCCTGGGCATCCCGGTGCAGCCACTCGAACACCGGCGTCCCGCCGGAAAGCGCTTCCTCGACGTAGCCGCGCGTGATGCCGAAGGACGGCGTGCCGTCGGCCTGCAGCGGCGGGCTGACCGCCTCCGGGCCGATGTTGAGCAGTGCCTCGCGGTTCATCTTGAAGAACTGGGCGGCGTTCTCGTTGCAGTCGACGAACAGCGCCGATTCGACGTCCACGACGACCACGGCCTCGGGCGCGTTCTCGACCAGCACCCGGTAGCGTGCCTCGCTGTCTTTCAGCGCGACCTCGGCCCGCGATCTTTCGGCGGTGTCGCGGACGCAAACGATGTACGTCGGCCGGCGCCGGTTGTGCATCTGGCTGACCAGCACCTCGGCAGGCATGACGGTGCCGCGGCTGTGCTTCGCGACCACCACACGCGCCGCCAGGTCGTAGTGGGTATTCGCCTGCGCCGACGCGAGCTCCTCGAGGACGCGCGGGAAGTCGCCGTCCGCCGCGAGGTCGGGGAGCAGGGGCTTCGAGGCTCTGGCCCTGGACGTCGCCCTGGCGCACGCCGAAATAGTGCTCGGCCGTGCGATTCAGGCTCTCGATCCGGCCCGCGTGGTCCACCGAGATGATGCCGTCCTTGACGTGGTCGAGGATGCCCTGGAGGCGCGCGGCGCTCTCCTCCTCCACCCGCTCCGTGACGGCGGTCGCCTCGTCGGAGGCGAGCCGCAACACGGTCTCAAGGCTGGAGCGATCATTTTCGTAGGCGTCGTACTGGCGGCTGACGATCTCGATGAGGTTCCGCAGGCGCATCTTGCCCGCGGTATCGGCGGCCTCGAGCAGCTGCTGCTGCAGCAGGGGATGAATGTCATCGGCCGGGCGTTCCGGCGCCGCCGCCGGGGCAAGCGGAGCAGTCGCGGCGACGCCCGCGCCCGCCTGCGCAGGCACCTTGAATTGCACGACGTTTCCCGGGTTCTGCTTGGACACCACCACCCCACGACAACGAGCGCCGCACCCCTGCGAATGCGACGTAATGCGGAAATGCTAGGGGAACCCCGGGTCAGCGAACGTGACGTCGTTCGCGGTTCGGCGGGACCCACTCCGTGACACATAACGCGATATCATGGCGCGCTTCCGCAGGCCGTCCCGCACTGCCCAACCATGACCGAAAGCGCCTATTTTTTGCCATTGGGCGATGAGCGGCTGTTTGCCTTCCTGCACCGGCCGGAAGGCGCCTGCCGGGGCGGCCGCGGCGGTCGGCTCATTGATGATGCGCAGCACCTCGAGCCCGGCAACCTTGCCGGCGTCCTTGGTGGCCTGACGCTGGGCGTCGTTGAAGTAGGCGGGGACGGTGATGACCGCCTTTTCCACCTTGGTGCCGAGGTAGTCTTCGGCGGTCTGCTTCATTTTCTGGAGAATCATCGCCGAGATCTCGGGCGGCGTGTACTTCTTTCCGGCGATTTCCACGGCGGCCAGTCCGTTGGCACTCGCTTCAATCTTGTAGGGCACCCGGCGGGTCTCTTCAGTGACCTCGTTCATCCGCCGGCCCATGAAGCGCTTGATGGAGAAAACTGTCTGCTTGGGATTGGTGACGGCCTGGCGCTTGGCGACCTGCCCCACCAGCCGCTCTCCGTCCTTCGTGAAGGCCACGACCGACGGGGTGGTCCGGCCACCTTCGGCGTTGGGGATGACGACCGGGTCGCCACCCTCCATGACCGAGACGACCGAGTTGGTCGTACCGAGGTCGATGCCGATAATCTTGGAACTCATGGGGTGTCTCCAGAATGCAGGTCATGGCGGGCGCTCCTGACGTGGGCCCCCACCGAGATTAGTCCGGTAATGGCTCTGGCAAGGGGTGTACCGGGGTTTTGCGCCAGTTTGGCAGAGAATGGCAGGGGCGGCGGCGGGGATGTGGCCAGGCGGAAGGCAATGGCAGGCCGGCGGCCGCTACCGGGTGGTCGGCGCCGAGAACCGGTCCCCCTCCCTCGGCGGCTTGGTCTGGTGGCCCTCCTCGGGGCAGGCGACCCCTGCGCCCCTCTCGTCGGACGCCTGGCCGCAAGGGATCGGATAGATCGCTTAGCGGCGGGCGGCGT
>JANNKZ010000528.1:0-1733 GCA_031396515.1 Gammaproteobacteria bacterium | reverse complement strand
CTCCCGGCAGGGGCGCGGCTCGTGGATGGCGCAGCGTCGCAGCAGCTCGGTCAGCTCGCGGGGCGCAACGAACAACGTTCGACGGCGAGTTGGTGGGGATATACCCCCGGCACGCCCGATCGCGCGTTCGCCGACTGGATCGTCGCGGCGCCCGCCGGCACGGCATTTGACGCCAAGGCGAGTCACGAACGCGCGGGAAGCGCCCACGCCAGACTGGTGCTGGGTGAGAAAGCGAAGTGAGTCTGGAGGAATAGCATGAAAAAGTTTTACGGTGCCCTTCTGCTGGCTGCTGGTCTACTCGCGGGCGCCCCCGCGTTCGGCGACTCGAATGAAATGGTCATCGAGATCTACCGCATCGCGCCCGGTAAGCATCACGAGTTCGTGCGCCAGATCGCGCTCTTCGACCAGGCGAATGCCGAGGCGGGCCTGCCGCCGCGGCAGTTCTTCGTGCATCAGGGCGGCGACTCGTGGGATTTCGTGATCCTGCAGCCCGCACATCACACGGACGAGGAGAGCGCCAGGCTCGACGCCGCGTTCAAGAAGCTCGGCATACCGCAGGGCGCGAAGTTCTTCGCCACCTTCCGGCAGCTCATCGCCGAGCACACGGACACAAACGTCGAGGCCACGACGGCGGCGGAGTACCTGAAGAAGCTGGATTGACTGGCGCCGCGCAAAGCCAGGGAATGGGTGGCGCGACCCATTCGGATAAAAAGGGTCCATAAATCAGATTGTTAGAGGCGGCCTGGGTAGCCTGGTCGTCTGACTGCCAGCCCCCTCAAAGGCTTGGCAATACGTGCTGTTATAGCTAATTTACTTACGCTATAGTTTATCCACATATAGCTCTCCGATCGGGGTCCAACTCATGACCACTCCCGACCAGGTAGCGATTCAGGTGCTGCGCAGTGACCTGGCATTGCAGATCGCGCGGCACGTGGGGCGCGATGGACAGACCCAGATTGCGACCGCGAAACGCCTGGGCATTCCGCAGCCCACGATGAGCAAGATCATGCGTGGACAGGTGGAGGCTGTTTCGCTCGAACTCATGCTGAGGATCGCGGTGCGCGCGGGACTCCCCGTCGTGTTGCAGACCGGGAAAGACCCGGCGGAGGCCGGGGTGTATGTCTCCGGCCACGCGACCTCAATGCCGGCACGCATCAAATCCCGCATTGCCGAAGCGGCCCGCAACGCAGTGAGCGAAAGTGCCCGTTCCATGACGCCGGAGAAGCGTCTCGAGGCCCACCTGAAACATAGCGAACTGGTTGGCGCACTCCATCGCGCCGGGATGGAATACCGCAGCTCTTCGATCCGGAGAACCCGGTGAGCACGACCGGACCCGGCCAATCGCTGCTTCTGCTCCTTGATGTCGTCGCCGTCCTCCAGGAGCGAAGCATCGAGTACGGAGTGGTCGGCGCGACTGCTGCATCCGTGTACGGAACCGTTCGCGCCACCTCCGACGCCGACGCCCTCGTATCAGTGCCACTGCGCGAACTGGCCGATCTCGAACAGCGAATCCGCAAAACCGGCTTGACGACGGAGCTCCATCGGGGCGACTCAGAGGACCCCATCCACGCATTGCTCGCGATCAGCGATGAGTTTGGCAATCGCGTGGATCTTCTCGGCGGACTTCGGGGACTCGACCCGGCGGCATTCGAGCGAACGATTGCCGTGCCATTCTCCGGTTCGACCTTGCGAATCATCGGACGGGAAGACTTCATCGCCATGAAGTGCTTTGC
>JANNKZ010000495.1:0-7568 GCA_031396515.1 Gammaproteobacteria bacterium | reverse complement strand
CAGCTTCAGCACCTGCTGCGCCAGTTCCAGCATGGTGAACTCGCCGGGATTGCCGAGATTGATCGGCCCGGTAACCTCGGGAGGCGTCGCCATCAGGCTGATGAACGCACGGATCATGTCATCCACGTAGCAGAACGACCGTGATTGCGAGCCATCTCCATAAATCGTTATCGGCTCGCCCAGCAATGCCTGCATGATGAAGTTCGATACGACCCGACCGTCGTTCGGATGCATTCGCGGACCGTAAGTATTGAATATCCGGGCAACCTTGATTTGCAGGCGATGTTGCCGGTGGTAGTCGAAAAACAGCGTTTCGGCACAGCGTTTGCCTTCGTCATAACAGGAGCGCGTTCCGATCGGATTGACGTTGCCCCAGTAATCCTCGGTTTGCGGATGCACCGATGGATCGCCATACACTTCGGAAGTCGAGGCCTGCAGGATGCGGGCGCGCAGTCGCTTGGCGAGACCGAGCATGTTTATGGCGCCATGGACACTGGTCTTGGTCGTCTGGACCGGATCGTGCTGGTAATGAATGGGCGACGCCGGGCAGGCGAGGTTGTAGATCTCGTCGACCTCGATGTAAAGCGGGAATGTCACGTCGTGCCGTATCAGCTCGAAGTTCGGATTGCCGAGCAGGTGGGCAATGTTGTCCTTCGACCCGGTGAAGAAATTGTCGATGCAAAGCACCGAATGACCCAGGTCCACCAGACTTTCGCAGAGATGCGACCCGAGAAATCCGGCGCCACCGGTGACGAGTACGCGCTTGCGTGTGAACTGCCGCATCACTGGTGACTCCGTCCTTCAACGTAGCGGGAAGTGCCCCGAACCGAGGTTGGAGTCTATCCGGCCAGCGCAGAAATGCGAAATAATCCGCCGGCTATCTACTGGCCGAGCGGATTGCCGTGTTACGTCAGGTAGGGCGCGGCACTGGAAAGCGCTGCCGGGCTGGGTCGCCGCGCCGGTGAATCAACCTGACGTCCACCGTACAATCGGATATTCATCGGATCGATCAGATGCTTCACGCTGGCGAGTTCTGCCCCATGCAAGTCTCGCCATTTCTCCCGGCGCGGGGTAGATCCACCGGTCGTGAACACTCGCTTGTCGATGCCATCGATGAGCCGGAAAAAATGCGGTGAACTGTCGAGTTCGCAGAAGTCCATGATTCGCGCGTATTCCGCCCTGGGGTCGCTCAGCACATCTTCGTGACGAACGAATAACTGTCGATTGCGCGGCACGGCGCGCAAGTCTTCCAGGGCGTAACGATTCGATTCGGTCCACTGGAATGCGCAGATGTCCTGCAGCGGCCGGTCAATCCAGTTGCGCCATCCGGGTGGCACGAGATAGTGCCAGTTCTGGTAATGCCATTGACCCGGACCGGTTTTCGACCAGAGTTTCCACCCCTCCATCAGCGAACTGACGACGTCTTCGCCGCGGCGCACGAGGTGGATAAAGCGGGCATCCGGAAAAAGCGAGGCGAGCAGGGGAATTCGCATCGAATTCGCCGGAGTCTTCTCGACCAGGCGCAGTGGGCCGCGCTTGTAGAGCCGGCCGACAGGTCGTTGAAAGAGCTTGGTCGGCACGTGCCGCAACACGGGGAAACGCTGGAAGTATTCCTTGCTGTGAGCCCGGTCAACCAGCTCCCGACGAATGTTGCGCTCCACGGCAGGTGGCGCGGGCTTTCCGACTCTATCGCCCTGTTCATTGTCGATCGGGAAATGCCGGTGAAAAGTCGGCTGTGACTCCACGTACAGGCTCCACGTCTGCGGATGCGCTGACAGGGTATTGAACAGGAGCGTCGTGCCGGAGCGATTGCAGCCGATGATGATGATCGGGCGATCAATGCGCGCGTACCTGGCGCCTTGCGCACCCGATCGCGAGGTGGCAGCACGGCGCCAGTTTGAACCCGACGATTTTCCCTGCGAGCCTGGGGCGTGCGCCGGAATCAGCGACTTGAGAGCCGGCACGACCCCGGGCATTGTCGGCACCTTGGTCGATGCCTTGCTGCCATCCCTGGCCATCCGCGATCTCCTTGATCAGCGATTCGACAACCCTGTCGCCCGGTAACGCTGAATCAAAGAGGGGATTTTGGCTGTCGGCTGTGCGCCTATGGGTCCTGTAGGAATTCGGGAAGCTCGCGGCGGTGGAGAATCCGCTGATAAATGTCGACCGTCCGTTTCAGGCTCTTGTCAAGGGTGAACTCCGCGTGCAGGCGTTGCCGTCCACGTTCGCCCATCGCTGACGCGGCACGTGGATCGTTCAGCAGCGACTCGATGGCACGCGCGAGCAGTTCGGGTTTGCCCGGATCCACCAGGAGCCCCGAAACGCCATCGACGACCACTTCTGCCGGGCCGCCGATCGTGGTCGAGACCAGCGGCTTGCCGAGCGACATCGCTTCGAGCGTGACGATGCCGAAGGGCTCCGGGCTGGTGGACGTGTGCGCAACGACATCCATCAGGCGCATGTAGTCGATGGAGTTGCTCTGGAATCCGGTGAACACGACATTGGCCGCGACGTCCAGCTCGGTCGCAATTGCCTTCAGTCGCTCGACGTACGGAAGGTCCGCCGATGTCTGGCCTCCCACGAGCAGGCAGCAGATGTCGGGATGCTCGCGGCGCAGCAAGGCGGTCGCGCGCACGATGGTTTCCTGGCCTTTCCAGACGCGGAGATTTCCCACCACGCCGATAATCGGCACGCCTTCCTTGATGCCGTGCTTGCGTCGAAGTTCATCCGGCGCTTCGATCTGCTTATATCGAGCGACGTCGATTCCGCAGTGAACCACCGTGACATTCGGCAAATCGGCGCCGGCCGATTTCATGGCGCTGTGAATTGCGTGGGAAAGGCTGATGACCGCCTTGAGGCGCCTGCCCAGAAAGCGCGAGAGGGTCGAATACCGGCGATTGATGCCCATTTCGTGCGTGACGCAGGGGATTCGCGCCAGCATGGCCGCAACCATCCAGGGATGGTTTCGTGTGATCGAATTGTTGAGATTGACCAGATCGATGTTTCGCCTGCGCAGGAACAAGGTGTAGCGCAAGGCCGGCACGACGAAGCCGCCGAGAACATTGCCCATCTTCGTGAATGGAGAAAGCACTGTCGCAAGCCATCGCCTGCGGAAGGCGTACGGGCGGCGGATGGGAATGATGACGACGTCCACGCCTGCGTCCCGCAAATTCTGGGCGACGAAATTCTCGAAACGAAAGATCGCAACCGGCGTGAATTGACGACGGTCGAGCCCGCGAATGAGATCGAGCAACAGGATGAAGGAACCACCGACAGTTCCGTCCGGATTGCCTTCGACGAACAGGATGCGCTTGGTCATGGCTGGGCCGCTTTGGTCAGGCATGATACGCTTTGAAAGGGATTGAAGATCATGAACCTGGCGAAAATTCTCTTCATCGCAACGACATTCACCGGTGTGATTGTCGCTTCGTTCCTGGCCGGTTTGAGCTCGGCGGTAAATGAGAATGCCGCGTACCAGCTGGTCGGCAAGATCTATCGACAGGTCAAGCACTCCCTCCAGGCCATCGGTGAAACGTCGATCGTAGTGCCGAAGTACTTCTTGCAGCCTGCGCGCTTCGAGGGTTCCGGCGTGACGGTCAACGAGCGCGATGACGGCAAGCTTGTCCTGCTTTCAGGTTTTTTCGAGGATCGCAACGAGCTCAGACTCATTCGCCGGGACGGCGAAATTGTCCGGAGGTGGCCGGTCAGTTTCCACGAATTGTTTCCCGAGCCGGATTACATGAGTACTCCCTCGGCACCGGCGACGGACTGGAACATCGATTTGCACGGTGCGATGGTGCTTCCGGATGGTTCAGTGCTGTTCAATTTCGATTATGGCGGCCTGACCAAGCTGGATCGCTGCGGCAATGTGGTCTGGACGGTCAACCACATGACCCATCATTCGATCGTTCCGTCGGAACGAGGCGGTTACTGGGTACCGGGACGGCGGCGAACAGGATCGGGCAAATCCGAGTTTCCGCCGTTTGAGCCGCCGTACGTCGAGGATGTGATCCTCCACGTCTCGGAGGAGGGCAAAATCATCTCGGAAATTTCCGTTCCTGAGCTGTTCTACCGGAATCCCGCCATCACCGCGGTCATGTCGCTGACCGCGGAGGATGCCATGCACGATGGCGAACTGGATTACGAACTGGTCCACGTCAACAAGATCACTGAGCTCTCCCGGGACCTCGCGCCCCTGTTCCCGGAGTTCGCCGCGGGCGACCTGTTGCTGTCGCTTCGCGACAAGAACCTGCTGTTCGTCGTCGACCCTCAGACCCGGATCGTGAAGTGGTGGCAGCTCGGACCTTGGATAAGACAGCATGATCCCGAGTTCAAGAGCAACGGCACGATCGGTGTGTTCAATAACAACGCTTACAAGAGCCAGATGCGTGAGGGTAAGTCGCCCGTGGATGCGCCGCGAGTCAGCAACATCATGGAAGTGGATCCGGCAACCCACAGGACCAAAGTTGTATACGGGGGCAAACCCGGGCAGGAAATGTTCACCATCATTCGGGGCAAGCAGCAGTACACGCCGGAGGGCGGTCTGTTCATCACCGAGTTTGAAGCCGGGCGCGCTTTTGAAACCGATGAGAACGGCAAGATCGTCTGGGCATATGTGAACCGGTACGATGAGTCGAATGTCGCCGAGCTGACCGAGGCAGGGTTGTACGCTCGAGACTATTTCACAGTGACGGATTGGACCTGCAAGCCGGCACGGAACTGATCGAGCCGCTCGACGTGTCAGTCGGCCGATTCCGACGCCGTTTGTCCTCCCAGTCTTCCTTGACCCTGCGGCGCGCCGGGGGCTACTCTCTTCGTATGCGCGCTCGACCACTTGTGATCATCGCGGCCGTTGCGCTGGCATCGCCGGTGACGGCATTTGCCTATATCGGACCGGGGGCCGGCCTGAGCGCGATTGGAACGGTGCTGGCGCTCATCGGCGCGGTCCTGCTCGCCTTGTTTGGCTTCGTCTGGTACCCCGTCAAGCGATTGATCGCGAGACGTCGTGCCCGTGCTGCTGCCGCCAGAGAGGCAGGCAAGCAATCCGTGAAGTGACCGTTCCGCTGATAGCGGCGCTGTCCGTTGCCGCCTTCCTGGCGGCATTCTGGCTGGTCAAAGTCTTGCCAGCCGCCGTGGGCGCGATTGCTGTTTTTCGCCATGCGATGTCGGCGCTGCGTGATGCCAGCCTGTCGGATGACGATCGCGAGCGCATCATGCAAAAGGGCTCGGTTCAACTGTTGCGCGCATTTGCCGCGATCGTGATCAGGAGCGCCGTCGCACTCGCTGCGGCGCTGTTGCCGGTCGTGGTCGCCGACTGGCTCGGCCTGGCGACCAGCGCCGAAGTCTTCCGGTTCCTGACCAGGCTCGACGTCATCGCGGTGGCCGCCATCGCGACCACAATTGGTTACTGCGCGCTCGCGCGGCTATGGCAAAAGTAGGCCACTACTCATCGCTCGATCGGTTGCTGCACAGACTGGCATTTGCGAGTCCCGCGATTCAGTTGATGGCGGCCGATTTCGAGGACGCCATTTACGGGTCGATGTTTCGCGATATTCCGTCGTCGCGGCCGGTCTTCATCACGTCCCTGCCTCGCGCCGGCACCACGATCATCCTGTCCGCGCTGAACCGGTTGCCGGGTTTCGGTACGCATCTGTACCGAGACATGCCATTCGTCATGGCGCCGGTGCTCTGGAGCAGGCGCAGCCAGCGCGCGCGCAAGCCGACACCAACGCGTGAGCGCTCGCATGGCGACGGCATCCAGATTGACATCGACAGCCCGGAGGCATTCGAGGAGATCATCTGGCGCGCGTTCTGGCCGGACAAATATACGGATACCGGGATTCAGCTCTGGACCGGCCAGGACGCACATCCGGACGCGCTGGAATTCCTGAACAATCATTTCCGCAAGATTGTCGCATTGCGCTGTGCCGACCGCGCCCCCGTCGGCCGTTACCTGTCAAAGAACAACGCCAATATTGCGCGAGTGGATTTCATCACCCGATACATGCCGCAAGCTACAATTGTGGTTCCGGTGCGCCGGCCGCTGGACCATGCCGCGTCGCTCCTGTTGCAGCACCGGAATTTCCTGGCCCTTCATCAGCAGGATCCCTTCTCGGTGCGCTACATGGCGGATATCGGACACCTCGAGTTCGGTGCCTTGCACCGGCCGATTCTCTTTCCCGGTTTCGGCGAAGCGAGGCGGGGTTTGTCGCCTGACGGGATCGATTACTGGGTGGCCTACTGGATTGCGGCGTTTGAATACCTGGTGTCGAAGCAGAGTTGTCTGGAGCTCGTTTCCTACGAAGGGCTGTGCCACGGCAAAGCCGACGCGGTCGCCGATCTATGCCGGCGGCTGCAGATCGACCCGGAGGGCCGCCTGGAGGAGCTGGCGAGCGTATTCCGGCAGCCAAAGACTCATACGGACCTGACCGCCGCGGTGGCGCCCGAATTGCGCGCGCGCGCCGAGTCCCTGTACGCGTCGATGTGCGCCGGGTGGCAGCGCGCCGGACAGCCCACTTGATTTGCCATAATTACTGAAATCAGACGCAGGTCCACCGGCGCTCGCCTAAAATACGATCTGATCCGCTGCCGGCAATGCCGGTTCGCTGATTAGATGCCAGGGAGGACGGCGCTTTGGTACGGGGCGCCTGGGGCAATTTCGATATGGCGACTGTCACGAATCGTATTCCGGCGGTGACCGGATTTGCCGCTGCTCGCCCGGCGGCGGCCACTCTGGGCTTGCTGATGCTGCAGCTGGCGCTCGCCGCGCTGGTCATCCACCTGTATGCGATCGAGGGGCCGGCGTTCTTCCGGATCTTCCTGCTGGCGGTCGCCGGATTTGCGGTCACGCAGCTGGTCAAGTCGGAATGGCGGATGCCGTTTTTTGCCCTGCTGTCCATCGCCGCCGTATTCCTCGTATTCGCGCCGGCGGACGCCGCCTGGCTCGTTGCGAGCGCCCTCACGCTGATCGCGCTTTGCCATCTGCCGATTCCACTGTGGGGGCGGGTGGTGATTCTGATCCTGACCGGAACCGGGCTCGCAGTGGCCCGTGCAGGTGTCGTCGAATCGCCCTGGTCCGCCGCCGTTTGGCCGATTCTGGGCTCGATGTTTATGTTCCGGCTCGCGATCTATCTGCGTGCGTTGCCCAACGAGCCGCGACCCGGACGTATCTGGGCCGCGCTGGGCTATTTTTTCATGCTGCCGAACCTCGTGTTTCCGCTATTCCCGGTCATCGACTACCAGACCTTCCGACGGTCGCATTTCGACAAGGATCCCGCGGCGATCTACCAGCAGGGCATGGTCTGGATCGCGCGGGGCCTCGTACATCTGGTTCTTTACCGGCTGGTCTATCACCGGGTGCTGAACAACGCGGCGGACGTCGCGGCGCTCGGCGATCTCACGCAATGGATGCTGGGGACTTTCCTGTTGTACCTGCGCGTGTCGGGCATGTTCCACCTGATCGTCGGCATGCTGCACCTGTTTGGTTTCCGGCTACCCGAGACTCACCATCTCTACTACCTCTCCGACAGCTTCACCGAGCTCTGGCGGCGGATCAACATCTACTGGAA
>JANNKZ010000484.1:0-4145 GCA_031396515.1 Gammaproteobacteria bacterium | reverse complement strand
TTCGAGTCCGACGTGCAGATGACGGAACTGGCGCTGGCCGAGGGTGCGATGCTGGCCTGCGAGAAGCACGACAGCCTGACCGGCAACGGCGAATTCCTCGAAGCGATGCTGACTTACCTGCTGCTGCCGGATGACTGAGCGGTTTCAGGCGCCGGCGGCGGTGGCGTTGACGGCGTACTGGCAGAACTTGCAGTCCTCGCCGCGCGCCGGAATCTCCGGCGACTGCACGGTCGCGACTGCACGCTGAAACGCATCCAGCACCCAGGCGTCCTCGCCGTCGTAAGGCACCATCGTCGTCGAGAAGCGCAGCACGCTGTCGAACAGGCCGATGCGCGCGTCGCCGTTGGCATAGACGAACCAGCCGCGATCGCTGACCTCGAAGCCCTGGCGGCGCACCAGGAACTGGTAGACATCCATCTGCCGCTGGTACGACGGATAGAGCCGCTCGGTGGTCGGCACCTCGGCGCGCGCGGTCGCCTTGTAGTCGGCGACGATCAGCTCGCCCGCGGGCGACTGCCAGAGGTCGTCGATCGCGCCGAACAGCGTCCATTCGGTTTCCGGGTCTTTCCACCGCACGCCGGTGAAGTTGTGGCGCCAGCGGTCGAGTTCGGGATGAATGAAGGGCACGGCGTCGATGCCGGCCGGTTCGAACAGCGGATGCGGCTTGCCGGCGGCGCGATAGGTGTCGAACTCCGCCTTCATCAGGGCATCCACGGCGTTGTTCAGCGTGAATGGCGGACCGCTTGGGCGCTTCACGCCGCGCGCAACGTCGAGATAAAGGCAGCGCGGACATTCGACGAACAGATCGATCTTGGACCGGCTGAGCTGCCGGCGCTGCAACGAGCGACTGGTCATCGGAGCCCCTGGTGAGAGGCCGCCGCGCCGCGATTGTGTGCTGGACTAACCCGCTGTGGGATTGGATTCACCCGACCGTGGCGCGGCGGGCCATGCGCACAATGCCGCTTCAGGCATCGTGATTTCAAGTGCCACGATGAAATCAGCGGGCCGGCTTGCGCTTGAAGCAGGTCGCGGCGTCGCGCGCGCGGGCCTCGATCGCGTTCCATTCGCGCCGGGCGACGAGGTCGGTGGGCGCGATCCAGGAGCCGCCGACCGAGAGCACGTTCGGCAGGTCGAGGTAAGACTGCGCGCTGTCCGCGGTGATGCCGCCGGACGCGCAGAAGCGGATCTGCGGGAACGGTGCCGCAAAGGCGCGCAGCGCCGCGATGCAGCTGGCGCCCGCCGCCGGGAAGAACTTGAACACCGAGTAGCCGGCATCGATGCCGGACTGGATCTCGCTTGCGGTGGCGACGCCCGGCAGGTAGGGAATGCCGCCCGTGCGGCCGGCGGCCAGGAGCGCGGGTGTCGTGCCGGGCGAGATCGCGAAACGCGCGCCCGCGCCGGCCGCCCGTTCGAGATCGGCGGCATTCAGCACGGTGCCGGCGCCGACGGTGATCTCCGGGACGTCGCGCGCAATCGCGCGGATGGCGTCGATGGCGGCAGGCGTGCGCAGCGTCACCTCGATGGCCGCGATGCCGCCGCGCACCAGCGCCCGCGCGAGATCGGCGGCCGCATCCGCCGCGACGATCGTGACGATCGGCAGCACCGGTATGGCGGCAAGCAGAGCTTCGAAATCGCGGGGTTTGGCCATCGTTCAGCGCCCGGACCTTCGTGCCCGTCTATTTTGTCACGGAGTGTTCCAGGGCGCCCCCGCGGAACTTGGCGGGTCAACCGTGTTCCTAGCGGGACCGGTCTCCGCCCGTCAGGGCGGGAACCGCGACGAACCGAGTGTCCGGCAAGGCCAAACGGCCCTGCCGGGCGGCTGCGCAGATCGTAAGATCAGTCGGCCGGGAGCCACGCGCGGCGACCGGAGGGAGAATCCGATGAGCACAGCCCGTACCTGGTCCGGCGCCCTGAGCCGCCTGTCGACCGCCCTGTTTTCACTGCTCGCCGTGCCGCTCGCGGATGCGAGCGAGATCGAGTCCACGCCGCTCACGAGCGCGGTCCAGCAGCTGCGCCACTCGGTCGGTATCTGGAACGTCACGACGACCCAGTTCGACGACATGGGCGAGGTCGCCCGCGTCGCTTCCGGCACCTATCGATTCGACTGGGTCGTGCCGGACCGCGTGCTGTCTGGCCGCGCCGACATGGCGGAATGGAAACAGAGCGCCGGCATGCTCTTCTATGTGAACCCGGAACGCTCGACGATCGAGATGACCTCGGTCGGGCCGGACGGCCAGCTCTGGGTGATGTCGGGACCCGCGGGCGGCGAAACGCGGACGACGTCGCCGACGGCGTTGCCGGACGGGCGCAAGGTGCAGCTCCGGTTCACACGCTTCAACGTGTCGGCCAACAGCTTCGAGTCACGCATGGACGCGAGCTACGACGGCGGCGCCAGCTGGCGCCCCGGCAATCACCAGACCTACAAGCGCGCGGCCGGCGGCCGGAGCGCCTCGGAAGGCCGCCTGCGCTACCGCAAGCCCGCCCAGAACTACGTCCCGCTGACTTAAATGGGGACGCATCCCATTTAGGGAGTGCGCTTGTCGAGCCAGCGATAGCGGTCGCGCAGCACGCCGACGTAAGCACGCGTGAACTCCGTCGCCGCCTCGCGCGTGAGGTGCGACTGCTCCGGCAACTCGAGCCCCTGCATCTCCGGGTAGTCCTCGAAGTGGATGCCGAAGCTGCCGGTTTCGCGCAGCAGGCGATCCCAGGTCCGGTCACGCGGGACCTGGACCTGCTCGCGTTCGTAGTAGAAGCTCGTGGACGGCAGACGGATGAACGCCACCTCGCCGCCTCGCGCGCGGATCTTTTCAACCGAATTGCGCACGTCCGCAATGATCTTCGCGATCAGCTCTTCGCCCGGCGGCGGCGGCAGTTTCCGGAAAGTCCACACGTAGATGGCGTGTGCCCGCAGCGGCTCGTTCGTCTCAATCTGGCGCCACATCATGGTCTGTCGGTCGTCGTAACTCTCGGACAGTTTCCAGGGTCGCAGGTACGGTCCGATGACTTCTGCCCGGTTCGGGATATCGAGCTGGTTGACGAGCATTGGAAGCGTGTACTGGTCTTCGAGGAAGGCGAAATGGCGCGACAGAAACACGCCGATCTCGTGCCCCGCGCGCTCCGCGGGGCCGCGCTGATCCCAGCTCTCGAGTACCCCCTCGAAATCGGGGTTGCCCGGTCCCTCACGGAAAAACTGCTGCGGCGTGATGTCAATGAGCACGAGCCCTGCGAAATCGGAATTATTCGCGAGATCGGCCAGGAATCGCTGGCCGCTCATGCCCGCCAGCGCGAGCTGGATCGGTCGCCGGCCGGTCAGTTCCTCCCAGACGTCGAGATTGGTGCCGAAGAGAACTCGCGAGCCGCCGAGGATGGCCACGCCGTCATGCCCGCCCTCGGCGATCTTCTGCCGTTCGACCGCCCAATGCGACTTGCTGTCGTCGAGGTCGCCTGCGACCAGGCCGAGCGAACGCATCTTCAGTTCCCAGGCAACCATGCCCGCGAGAACGAGTGCGAGGACCATCCAGCCGATCGCGTCGAGCCGGGCCGCCGGAATGTCTCGCTCCCTGACGCCTTCGGTCCAGTTGCTCGAACTGCTCATGCCTGCGCCTAGGTCTGCTCGTCGCCTCGCCGCTCAGCGAGCCACGGATACTGCTTGATCAATACTTCGACGTAGGCGCGGGTGAAGCGTTCGGCCGAAGCGCGCGACAGATGCGACCATTCCGGCGTGTCGAGACCCTGCATCTCCGGGTAATCCTCGAAATGGATGCCGAAGGCGCGGGTTTTCGCCAGCAGCGGATCCCAGGTCTTCTTGCGCGGCGCGGCGTGCTGTTCGTGCTCGTAATACAGCCCGCCCGACGGCGGGCGGATGAACGCGACCTCGCCGCCGCGGGCGCGGATCTTCTCGACCGCCGCCACTGCCTGCGCCCAGGCGCGCCCGATCGCCGCCTCGTCCATCGCCTTGCCGTCGAACGGACCCCAGACGAGGCGCGCGTGCTCGCGCAGCCGCTCGTCGGTCTCGATGCGGCGCCACAGGAAGGTCTGCCGGTCGTCGAACGACTCCCAGACCTTCCAGACATCCATGGTCGGCGTCCGCATGCCGTCGCGATTCGGCAGGTCCACGCGTTCCACGAGCTTCGTCAGCGTATAGG
>JANNKZ010000413.1:0-2384 GCA_031396515.1 Gammaproteobacteria bacterium | reverse complement strand
GCTTCACGTAGTGGACTGGACCCAGTCCGTCCTTGAGCGGTTTTCCCAGGCGGCGATACGGCGCGAGCACGCTTTCCGCAGACTGCATGGGTCCGCTGTAGCAAGTATCCAGGATCACGACACGCTCGCGTGCCGGTGTCGTCAGCAGGTTGACCTCAATCCACAGCTCGTCGGGCGCCGCCTCGAGCAGTTCCACAAAACCCTTCAGCACTTCACGGGCCTGGGCGAAGGGGAATACGAGGTGACCACCATAAACCTGGCCATCGAATGGATGGAGGCCGTATTCAAAGGAAGTCACGATCCCGAAATTGCCGCCGCCCCCGCGCAGACCCCAGAACAAGTCCGGATTCTGCGATGCGCTCGCCTCCTGCAGCTTGCCGTCGGCGGTCACGATATCGACGGACTTCAGGTTGTCGCAGGCTGTCGCATGAACGCGCGCCAGCCGGCCGAAACCGCCTCCCAGCGTCAGGCCTGCAGCGCCCGTGTGCGACACGGTACCGGTCGTCGTCACGAGACCGAATGGGAGCGACTCCCGATCGAGATTGCCGAGCGTGGCGCCGGGTTCGACACGCGCGGTCCTGCGCACCGGATCGACTCGCACGCTGTTCATCTGCGACAGATCGATCATCAGGCCCTTGTCGCAAACGGATTGCCCCGACACACTGTGGCCGCCGCCCCGCACGGCTACCAGCAATCCGTGCGCATGGGCGAACTTCACCGATTCGATGACATCCGCAGCGCCCGCGCAACGTGCAATGAGCGCCGGACGGCGATTGTAGAAGGCAGCATTCCAGATCTTTCGCGCGTCGTCGTAGCCGGCCGTATCCGGCAGCAGGAGCTGTCCGCGCAAGCTGGCGCGGAGATCATCAACGTCAGAACGAGACAGGGTGACCGGCTTGCCGTCGCCGGTGACGGCCTGGACATCGGCGATGACTGATGTGACGGCCGTGTATGCCCTGCCGTACGGCAGCGCCGCAACGCCCAGCGTGGCGACCGCAGATGCGCAGAAGGCTCGACGCTTCATGGCCAACCCCCTCTCTACAACGGATGGTTTGCGAAACTCAATTCCGCGACCGGCCGGCCGCCGATCAGGTGTTCCTGGATGATGCGCTCGATGTTTTCGGGCGTGGCGTGGCGGTACCAGGTGCCCTCGGGATAGACCAGCATGATCGGGCCTTCGCGGCAGATGCGCAGGCAGTCCGCACGCGTGCGCAGCACCCCGCCCTCCACGTCCGCGAGTCCGACCTCGCGCAAGCGACGCTTCAGGTAGTTCCAGGAGGCGTCACTGACTTCTTTCGGCGCGCAGTCGCCGTGCGTGCAAAAGAAAACATGCCGCCGCGCGCCGCTGAGCGCGATCTTCTGGGTCGCCGCCTCAATCGTGACGACTTTCGGGTTCTCGGGCGCTTCGTTCAAAGCGCCGCCTCGTCCGTTTCGCTCGTGCGGATGCGCACCACCCGCTCGATGGTCGTGACGAAGATCTTGCCGTCGCCGACCTTGCCGGTCTTGGCGGCGCCGATGATGGCCTCCGTGACCTGGTCCACCAGGTCGTCGCGGATCGCGACCTCGACCCGGGTTTTCGGCACGAAGTCCACGACGTACTCCGCGCCGCGGTAGAGCTCGGTGTGGCCGCGCTGGCGGCCGAAGCCCTTGACCTCGGTCACCGTCATGCCGGAGATGCCGATGTCGGAAAGCGCGGCGCGCACGTCGTCGAGTTTGAAGGGCTTGATGATGGCGGTGACGAGCTTCATCGGCGGGCTCCTGCGGCGAGTGGGCGATTCGCGGTATCCGTTGCAGATTCTATGCCGATACACCTTGGGGGCGTAAATCAATCACTGGCGTGGCCGACGACGGAGCCACTGCACGAATTCGAAGCGTGAAACCCGGCCGACGCACGAGCGCGGTGCAGGCTGCCGGCACAAAAAAAGACCCCGGCGCAAGGCCGGGGTCCGGAATCGTACCGAAACAGAAAGTCAGTTATTTGTGCGGCTGGTCGTAGTGCGCCTGCAGGTTTCCACCCGACAGGATCTGCAGCGGCACGTTGAGAACGACATTGCCCGGATTCGCCGTTTCGTAGATGTAGATGCGCATCCGGTCGTCGCGGCCCGGCTCGCCGTAGTCCACCAGCGTGAACTCAATGGTGAAGCCATCGGTCCCGTTGTAGCGACCGGTGCCGACGCCCACCAGCGTATCGAGCGGCGCCGGCGGCGGCGCCTGGATGATCGCCGGATCGTCGGTGCAAGACACGGTCGTCAGGTGCTCGGTCATGTGGAACTTGCTGCCGCCCCAGTTGACCTCGAGGTTGTTTGACAACAGCAGGTCGCAGTGGATGGTGAGACCACGCGTCACACGCGCCGCGCCGACGCGGATCTGGCTTCCACCACCGG
>JANNKZ010000402.1:0-2544 GCA_031396515.1 Gammaproteobacteria bacterium | reverse complement strand
GGGCGGCGGAACCTTGCGCGGTTCCGGCCCGGTGTAATTGGCGCTCGGGCGAATGATCTTGCCGTCCTGCCGCTGCTCGATCACGTGCGCGGCCCAGCCCGTGGTGCGCGACATCACGAACAGCGGCGTGAACATCGGCATGGGTACGCCCATCAGGTGATAGGTGACGGCGCTGAACCAGTCGAGGTTGGGAAACATCCGCTTGATGTCCCACATGACCGATTCGATGCGCTCGGCGATCCCGTAGAGCTGATGGTCGCCGAGCTCGCCGAGCTCGCCGGCGAGCTGGGCGGCGACGCGCTTGATGACGACATTGCGCGGGTCGGCGATCGTATAGACCGGATGGCCGAAACCAATCACGACTTCCTTGGCCGCGACCCGGCGCCGGATGTCGGCCTCCGCCTCGTCCGGGTTGGCATAGCGCTCCTGGATCTCGAGCGCGACTTCGTTGGCGCCGCCGTGCTTCGGGCCACGCAGCGCACCGATCGCGCCCGCGATGCACGAGTAGAGGTCCGATCCGGTGCCCGCGATCACGCGCGCGGTGAAGGTGGATGCGTTGAATTCGTGCTCGGCGTAGAGGATCAGCGAAGTGTGCATTGCGCGAACCCAGCTGGCGGACGCAGGCTTGCCGTGCAGCATGTGCAGGAAGTGGCCGCCCGCCGAGTCATCCGCGGTCTCGACGTCGATCCGCCGGCCGGTCCGCGAGAAGTGGTGCCAGTAACAGAGCATCGAGCCGGTGCAGGCGACGAGGCGGTCGGCGATGTCGCGCGCCCCGGCGCCCGTGTGTGCGGCGTCTTCCGGCGATTCGCAGCCGAGTTCGGAAACACCTGTGCGCAGCACGTCCATCGGATGCGTGCTGGCCGGCAGCAGCTCGAGCACGCCGCGCAGGCGCGGGCTCAGGCCCCGCAAGCTGGCGAGGCGGCGGCGATAGCTCACGAGTTCCGCGGCATTCGGCAGCTTGCCGTGGATCAGGAGATAAGAGATCTCCTCGAATTCGCAGGTTTCCGCGATGTCGAGGATGTCGTAACCGCGGTAGTGCAGGTCGTTGCCGGTGCGGCCGACCGTGCAGATCGCCGTGTTGCCGGCAACGACGCCGGAGAGCGCAACCGATTTCTTCGGCTTGAAGCCCGGCGCCGGGTCAGGGTCGGCCATGTCAGCGTTCCCTGCCGCGGTTGAACAGTTCGTCGAGTTTCTGCTCGTAGGCGTGGTAGCCGAGCACCTCGTAGAGTTCGGCCCGCGTCTGCATGCGCTCGACCGCCGTGCGCTGGCTGCCGTCGCGGCGGATCGCCCCGTAGGTGTCGATCGCCGCGCGGCTCATCGCACGAAACGCGGAGAGCGGGTAGAGCACGAGGCGCACACCTGCGTCGCGCAGCTCCGCGGTCGTGAAGAGCGGCGTGCGTCCGAACTCGGTGATGTTGGCAAGCACCGGCACGGCGAGCGCGCGCGTGAACTGGCGGTACTCGTCGAGCGAGGTCAGCGCTTCCGCGAAGATCATGTCGGCGCCGGCCTCCACGTAGGCCGCGGCGCGATCGATTGCCGCCTGCTGGCCCTCGACCGCGTGCGCGTCGGTTCGCGCCATCACCACGAAGCCGGCATCGCCGCGTGCATCGACTGCGGCACGGATGCGATCCGACATCTCGTCGGCGGACACCAGTTCCTTGCCGGGCCGATGGCCGCAGCGCTTTGCCTGCACCTGGTCTTCGAGGTGCATGCCGGCAGCGCCCGCGCGGATCAAGTCGCGAGTCGTGCGCGCGATCGAGAAGGCCGCACCCCAGCCGGTGTCCGCATCGACCAGCAGCGGCAGTTCGGTCGCGGCCGTGATGCGGCTCGCGTCCTCGCAGACATCGTTGAGGCTGGTGATGCCGAGGTCGGGCAGGCCGAAGGAGGCGTTCGCGACGCCGGCACCAGAGAGGTAGATCGCACGGAATCCCGCGCCGGCCGCGAGCAACGCGCTGTAGGCGTTGATCGCGCCGACCACCTGGAGCGGACGCTCGGCGTCGATCGCCTCGCGAAATCGCTGCCCCGGGGAGGTCGCCGTCATCTGCCTATGATACCGAGCGCAGGCTGGAGCCGGAAACCCGATCGCACCGGATTGGCGCCGCCGCAACAGGTGCCAGTCGCGGCGGGGTGGCTCCGTGCCCGGGATTTTGCCCGGTCCGGCGCAGGTGATAGGCTTGCGCCCGACAAACGAGAGGGGGGCCTCGCACGTTTGTTTCGCGAATCCAACAAGGCTTCTACCAGGAGTCCGCAATGACTGACCATCGCATCGGTCGCACGGCGCTTGCGTCGGGCGTGCTGCTCGTTCTTGCGTCCGCGTCCGTAACCGCCCAGGACACGACGGCACTCGGCGAGATCATCGTCACTGCGCAGAAGCGCGCCGAGTCGCTGCAGGACGTACCGCTGGCCGTCAGCGCGGTCGGCGGCGACAAGATCGCGGAAGCCGGGATCATGAAGATCGAGGACCTCAAGAACTACGTGCCGACGCTGTTCATGACCGAGACGGCGATCGGCAACAACCTCTCGATTCGCGGCATCTTCTCGGGC
>JANNKZ010000398.1:0-2133 GCA_031396515.1 Gammaproteobacteria bacterium | reverse complement strand
TTCACGTGCGGCTTGGAGCGTACGAATTTTTCCTTAGCCACGACACACCTCTTCTATCGTTATGGAGCCCACGACCGGACTCGAACCGGTGACCTCGTCCTTACCAAGGACGTGCTCTACCGACTGAGCTACGTGGGCCTGGTTCGACCCGACTGGAGCGGGTGATGGGAATCGAACCCACGTCATCAGCTTGGAAGGCTGAGGTTCTACCATTGAACTACACCCGCATTCCTTCACGCCGCGTATACGCAGGTAACGTGGGTCGCCAAAGCAGCCGAGCCACCGATGTCCAAACAGATCTGGTGGAGGGGGTAGGATTCGAACCTACGAAGGCATGAGCCAGCAGATTTACAGTCTGCCCCCGTTGGCCGCTTGGGTACCCCTCCCAAATTGAGCCGCGTATTTTCGTTTGCGGGCCTCCCGGTGTCAACGTCGGAAAGGCCCTAAGTGCCTGATCCGGGTCAGGGACTCCCGCTCGACCAGGGGTGGGAATCGGGCAGGCCGTAGCCCCTGGCGATCAGGGTGGCGAGCAGCGGCACGATCAGCCAGAGCCCGAGCCCGAAGGCGATGCTCGCCCGCACCCGTTCGACATCCCGGATCAGGGGCGTGAAGGTCGGGGCGCTCCGGGCCTCGCGGTTCCAGCGGATGTACTGGAGAGCCGGCACGACGGCCACCAGAGCGATGGCGATGAAGAGCGTAATCTTCAACCAGAACAACCGGTTATCCGCGTAATATGCACTGTCCTGGGCGAAGTAGAGCACCCGCGCCATCCCGGTTGCGAGGTTCGCGATGAGGGCCAGGAAGTAGCCGACATCCACCGCCCCGAGCAGCCTCGCCTGGATCCGGTCGGGCATCCGCCGGCAGAGCCAGTACTCGGTCAGTAGCAGGCCGGCGGCAATGGCGGCCGTAACCAAATGCAGCCAGGCAAAGAGCGCCGCGATGATCGGGGAATCGACTTGCATGCCTAACCGGCCACGAGGCGGGCGAAGCCTGCAGCGTCAATGTTCGACCCGCAGACGATGAGTCCGACCCGTTTGCCGGCCAGCCGGTCCCGCAGGGGTCCGAGCAGGGCCGCCGTTGCGGCCGCGCCTGCGGGTTCGACCGCGAGGCGTGCATGTTCGAGCAGGAAGCGCATCGCGCGCACCATCTCGTCATCGGTGATGCGGACGAGTTCGTCGATGTGCAGGCGGCAGAGCGCGTAGCCGCCGGGCAGCGCATAAGGCGCGCCAAGACTGTCGGCGATGGTTTCGACTTTCTCGATCGGCTGCGGTGAGCCGGCCTGGAAGCTCCGGTACATCGTGTCGGCGCCGAATGGCTCGACACCGAAGACTTCGCAGGACGGCTTCGCGAGCTTGATCGCGGTCGAAACGCCGGAAGCAAGCCCGCCGCCGCCGATCGGGATGATGACGGCGTCGAGATCCGGCGCCTGTTCGATGAATTCGAGCCCGAGCGTGCCGGTGCCGAGCACGACGCGCGGGCCCTCGAACGGGTGAATGAAGGCGCGGCCCTCCGACTGTTCGATCTCGCGCACGCGGCGAAAACCGGCGTGAACGTCGGGCGCGAGCTCGATTTCCGCGCCGTAACGCCGGCACTGCTCGATGCGAAACGGATTGGCATCCGCTTTCATGACGACTTTCGCGCTGGCGCCGATGGCGGCCGCGGCGAACGCGGTCGCGATCGCGTGATTGCCGGCGCTGATCGCGCAGACGCCGCGCCGGCGTTCCGCCTCGCCGAGCGCGAGCACGTTCAGGAGCGCGGCGCGCGCCTTGAAGCTGCCGGTGTGCTGGAACAGCTCGAGTTTCATCAGCGCGCGCGTGCCCGGCGCGAGCGCGGCGTCGACGGCCGGACCCGACAGCGCCTGCACCGGCGTCACGCGAACGCGATCGCCGAGTTCGGCGCGGGCTGCGCGGATTTCGGCAAGCGAGGGCACGCGCGGGCTGGCCGGTTCGGCATTCATGGGGCGGCATGGTATCGGATCGGCCAAAAAGCGCGGGTTGCTGCAGTGCAAAAACCTGACTTATTGCGCGTGCTTCTCAGGTCTCCACGCGGTCGGCATACTGCGCTCAGTTTCCGTTTCCAGCAGCACAAGAATTCGGGGATCAGGGGATGGAGCGCCGACTGCACAGCAGGCAT
>JANNKZ010000381.1:0-2057 GCA_031396515.1 Gammaproteobacteria bacterium | reverse complement strand
CTCGTGTGGATTCACCACACTTCGTCGGTCGCGTCTGGTGGCCGCAGGGCGCGCGCGCAACGCGCTCCACGCGACCTGTGCAGAGCTTCCCTAACCGCCATGTCGCAGTCGAACGACCGCCTGACGGTCACGATGTTCCTGGCGGGGTTGTTCCACCTGATCGTAATCCTGGGCGTCACTTTCGCGCCGCCACCGAGCGCCACCTCGGAGGTGCCGACGCTCGAGGTGCTGCTGGTCGACAACTCGCTGCCGGACTCCGCCGAGAACGAGCACGCGAGCTACCTCTCGGACCGCACCCAGCAGGGCAGCGGCAATGCGTCGGACGGCCGCACTCGCCAGCCGGGCTCGGGATCCGCGCCTGAGAGCGCGCCCGGCGAGAAGACGCCGGCGCCGGACGCCGCGCGGCCGTCCTACGACGAGGACGGCAACGTCATCGTGACCCGCGCCGGCGCCACGCACTTCGTCGCCGACCCCGCCGACATGGCGCTGCCGCCGCTGCCGGCGGAACGGCAGGCCGGCATCCAGACGCCTTTTTCCGGTCTCGATCCGGCAGCCGCCCTCGCCCTCAAAGGCCGTGAGCGCCGCGAACTGCTGGTGACGCCCTCAACGCGGGCCTCCGAGGTCGCGACCTACCTCGACGGCTGGAAGCGGCGCATCGAACAGGTCGGCACACTCAACTTCCCGAACGAGGCGCGCCGCCGCCACCTGTCGGGCAATCCGCTGGTGCTGGTGGTGCTCGCCTCGAATGGCGGCCTGGTCCGGGCCGACATCCGCCGCTCGAGTGGCCATTCGGAACTCGACCAGGCGGCGCTCGACATCCTGAAGCTCGCCACGCCCTTCGAGTCGTTCCCGCCGGACCTCTCGGCGCGCTACGACGTGCTGCGCTTCTCCTACGAGTGGGAGTTCGTCGCCGGCGAGCTCGCGGGCTCGAGCCTCGAAGTGCCGGTCGACGGCGCGGTCCCGGAATAAGTCTTTTCGCAAAGCCGGCGACGCGTCGCGTTTTCCGCTTTGACCCACGCGGATGCGCGGCCGATACTAGCCCCATGGCGCAGGGCTGGCTCACCAATCAACTGCTCGTGGCGATGCCGGCGCTCGCCGACCCGAACTTTTCCCACAGCGTCACGCTCGTCTGCGAGCACAGTGACCGCGGCGCACTCGGCATCGTGGTCAACCGCCCGCTCGAAATGAAGATGTCCGAGGTGTTCGAGCAGCTGGCGCTCCAAACCGAGGACGCGCGCCTGCTCGCCATGCCCGTGCTGGGCGGCGGCCCGGTACAGAAAGACCGCGGCTTCGTGCTGCATCGCCCGGGCGCCCATACGTTCGAATCCACGATGCCGGTGTCCGACACGCTGCACGTGACAACCTCCCGCGACGTGCTCGCTTCGATGGCGCGCGGCGACGGGCCGTCCCAGGCGGTCATCGCACTCGGCTACGCCGGTTGGGAAGCCGGCCAGCTCGAGGAGGAAGTCCTCCAGAACGCCTGGCTCACCGTCCCCTGCGACGACGCGCTGATCTTCGAGCAGCCATACGAGCGGCGCTGGCATGCCGCCGCACGGCTGCTCGGCGTCGAACTGTCGCGCATCAGCACGCAGGCGGGACGTGCCTGAGGCCATGGCACCGGCCGCAAGGACGGTGCTCTCCTTCGATTACGGTCTCCGGCGCATCGGCGTCGCGGTCGGCAACACACTGACCGGCACGGCCGAGGCGCTCGCAACCCTCGATGCGCACGACGGCACCCCTGACTGGAAAGCGATCGCGCGGCACATTGCCGACTGGCGCCCGGCGGCGCTGGTGGTCGGTGTCCCTTATAATATGGTCGGCCAGTCTGGAGCCGCCATCACGACGGCGGCATTGCGGTTCGCCGAGGATCTGGGCGGCCGGTACGGCATCGAGGTTCACCGGGTGGACGAAAGACGCTCGTCGCGCGAAGCGGAGGACGACCTGCGCGAGCGCCGCCGGAGCGGCGCGAAGACGCGCCGTGTGCGCCGCGGCGACGTGGATCGCGAGGCCGCCCGGCTCCTGCTGCTGCAATGGCTGCGGGCCCAGCCCGGCCCCGC
>JANNKZ010000364.1:0-5065 GCA_031396515.1 Gammaproteobacteria bacterium | reverse complement strand
CTCGTCAATGCCTACGGCCAGTCGCGCATCACCTTCCAGATGTCACGCGACGGCATGCTGCCCGGGGCTTTCAGCCACGTGCACGCAAAATTCCTCACGCCGTATCGCGGGATCATCGTGCTCGGCGCCGTGTCCGCGGTCTGCGCCGCATTCTTCCCGATCGCGATGCTCGCGGACCTCGTGAGCCTCGGCGCCGGCCTCGCCTTCGCGACGGTCGCCTTCTGCACGATGTGGCTGCGCTCGACGCGGCCGGACCTGCCGCGCCCGTTCCGCGTGCCGCTCGGCGGTATCCAGGTCGGTCGCGCCTGGATCGGCATCATCCCGGCGTTGGCACTCGTGCTCTGCATCGGCATGATCCTGCCGGTGCTGATCGACATCGGCCTGCAGGCGGCCGCGGGCAAGCCGCTGATGGCGATTTTCCTCGGCCTCTACGTCGCGACGGGTGCTGTGCTCTACGCCGTCTACGGCCGGCGGAACTCGACGCTCACTCGCCAGGGCGCGGCCGCGTGACAGCGGGCGCGGACGTCTTCGCGCCGAAGAGCGACGACCAGGTCCTGCGCCTGGTGCTCGAACACCCACTGGCCTGGGTCGTCTCATCCGATGCCGGCTCATTCCGCGCGACTCCGCTGCCGCTGCGCCCGCGTGTCGGCGCAGACCAGCGCATCGAGGCGCTCGAGGGGCACATCGCGCGATCCAATCCGCAGTTTGCGGCGCTGCAGCGCGACGCGCGCGCGACCCTGCTGTTCAGCGGGCCACAGGGCTACATTTCGCCGTCCTGGATCAGCAACCGCACCTGGGCCCCGACCTGGAACTACGCGATCGTGCAATTCCTGGTGACGATCGCTTTCGACGAAACACCGGCGCGACTCGACGCACACCTGGATGACCTGGTCGGGGCGATGGAGCAGGGCCGCCCCAGCGCCTGGCACCGGCGGGAAATGGGCGCGCGCTACGACACGCTCAAGCGGATGATCGTGCCGTTCGAGGCCAAGGTCGTGGAACAACGCGCGAAGTTCAAGCTCGGCCAGGACGAGCGGGACGCGGTGTTCGCCGAGATCACGACGGCGCTGGATCATGCCGGATCGGGCGCGCTGCTCGACTGGATGCGGGAACTGAATCCGGGCCGCTGAACGCAGCCCTCAGTGGTGCTGTTCGGGTTCCTTCGCGCCGGGAATGGACGCGAGGTATTGCGTCGGCGCGCGGCCAAACGCACGGCGGAACATCGCGGTGAACGCGCTCGGGCTGTTGTAGCCGACGTCGTAAGCGACAGTCGTCACAGGCTGGCCGACCGCGAGCCGTGACAGCGCTTCCATCAATCGCACGTTCTGCCGCCAGGTGGCAAAGCTGACGCCGGTCTCGCGACGAAACGTGCGCGTGAACGTGCGCCGGCCCATGCCGGCAATGTCCGCCCAGCCGTCGAGCGGCTCGTTCTGGGCCGGCTCGCGCAGGATCGCCGTGCAGACTTTCACCAGGCGCGGGTCCTGCGGCATCGGCACGTCGAGCGGCGTCGCCGGCATCGCGATCAATTCGGTCATCAAGAGATTCATCACGCCGCCGTCGCGGCCTTCGAGGTCGTATTCGAGCGGGATGCGGCAGGCCTCGACGATGAGTTCACGCAGCAGGCAGGAGACCTCGATCACGCGGCAAGTCTTCGGCAGGTCGGGGAACGCCGCCGGGTCGATGTACAGGGTACGCAGCGACACATGCCCGCGCATGTGCGCTTCGTGTTCGACGCCCGCCGGCACCCACACCGCGCGCTGCGGCGGGACGACGAAGCTCGCCTGATCGGTGATGACGACCGTTACGCCCGCGCAGGCGTAGATCAGCTGCGCGCGCTTGTGATGATGATGCGGGTCGTGATGGCCGGACGCGTATTCGTCGGACATCGCCGCGATCGGACGCGGCGTGTCCTGGTAATCGGCGCCCTTGGTGCTGCGGCCCATGGACCTAGCCTAAGCTGGCCCGCTCGCGATGACAAATGATCGGCGGACGACGGCGACCACCCACGCGCGACGGGAGGATGCAGACATGGACCACGCGCAGGGGCAAGTGGCGTCTGCCAACGGGGCCGACCTGGACCCGGATGTCCGGCGTTTCATCCGCGGGATGGCAGAGTCCGTCGCGCGTTTTCCGCAGTTCGAGAGCGCCCCCTTCCCGCAGATGCGGCGCTGGGCGGAAGAGGCCCGGGCTCCCTGGACCCAGGGCGGGCCGTCCATGATCGAAGTGCAGAATCTCGAAGCGCCGACACGCCACGGTCTCGTGCGCCTGCGCATTCATCGCCCGACCAAGGGTGAGCTGCCCGGCCTCGTGTACCTGCACGGCGGCGGCTGGACGCTCTTCAGCATCGACACCCACGACCGCGTGATGCGCGAATACGCATCGCGTGCCGGCTGTTGCGTGATCGGCGTGGACTACGCGCTGTCGCCCGAGCACAAGTTTCCGGTCGCGCTCGAGCAGGTCGTCGATGTCGTGCGCTGGCTCGCCGAAGAGGGCGGTACGCTCGGCATCGACGCGCGCCGACTCGCCATCGGCGGCGATTCGGCCGGCGCGAACTTGAGCGTTTCGGCGGCCCTGGTGCTGCACGAGCTCCGATCCACGCCGCTGCTTCGCGGCCTGCTGCTCAACTACGGCGCGTTCACTACGCGCTGTTCCGCGGAAGCCTGCGCGCGCTACGGTGGTCCCGAATACATGCTGGGCTGCGAGGAAATGAGCCAGTACTGGCGGAATTACCTCCGCACCGACGCTGATGCGCAGAATCCGCTCGCGTGTCCGTTGCTGGCAAAGCTCCGCGGCTTGCCGCCCGCGTTCCTCGCCAGCGCCGAGTGCGACATCCTCGGCGAGCAGAGCGTGCAGATGGCCGCACGGCTGCGGGCCGCCGGCGTGCCGGCCCAGAGCATCGTTTATCCCGGCGCCTCCCACAGCTTCCTCGAGGCCATGTCGATTGCGGATGTCAGCAACCGGGCCCTGAAGGAAGCGTCGGAATGGCTCGGGAAAGCCTTAGGACGCACAACGGGGGCGCCGGCCTGAGGCCGTGGCCTGATTGCGACGGTATGCGACCCTCCCACGCATGCGCGGGGCGCGGCGGGGAATAGATTGGCGACAAAGGGGAATACACCATGAATTCCAGACACGCCCTGATTTTCTTCATCGGCGCGACAGCCGCGGGACAAGCGCTGGCCCAGGACGAACTCGGCGAGGTCGTCGTCTCCGCGCCACGGTACGTATCCACCGAAGGCAACTCCGCTTCCAAGTCGGACATCCCGCTGGTGGAAATGCCGCAGTCGGTCAGCGTGATCTCGCGCGACATGATCGACCTGCTCAATTGGACCAGCCTGAACGAGTCGATGCGCTACTCCGCCGGCGCGACCGGCGAGGCCTTCGGGCCGGACGAGCGCTACGATTGGCTCCAAGTACGCGGCTTCGATCCAGTGCAGTTCATCGACGGCACGCAGGCGCCGATCGGCTCCGTCCCCAACACCGGCACGGACCTCTACGGTTCGGAATCTGTCGAGGTGCTGAAAGGCCCGTCGGCGGTGCTGTACGGACAGGCCCCTCCCGGCGGCATCGTCAACATGGTGAGCCGCCGCCCGCGCGACGAATTCGGCGGCGAGATCGAAGTGCAGGGCGGCGAGTACAATTCCTGGCAGCTCGCCGGCGATGTGACCGGGCCGTTCAGCGATCGCATCAGCGGTCGCCTAACGGCGCTCTACCGCGACCGCGAGACGCAAGTGGATTTCCTGACGTCGAAGCGGCTATTCATTTCTCCCGCACTCACGATCCATATTAACGACGACACGGACCTGACGTTCCTCGCCAACTACCAGGATGACGACCTGGAAAACCAGAGCACGGGCTTCCTGCCGATCGAGGGAACGGCGCTGCCCAATCCGCTCGGCCTCCGCGTGCCGGTGGGCCGCAACCTCGGCGAGACCGGGGTCAACTTCTTCAAGCGTGAGCAGTGGAGCGCGGGCTACGACTTCACGCACCGCTTCAGCGACACCTTTCGCATCCAGCAGAATCTGAAGTACTACGACGTGAAGGTGGATTCACGCGCGATATTCGGCACCGGGTTCTTCGACCTCGATCCGGACGGCTTTGAAGGTCCGCTGCAACCGGACGGCGTGCCGGAAGACTTCCGCACCGTCACCCGCGGCGATTTCCCGTTCAACGAGCGGATCGACTCGATGACGGTGGATACGCGCGGCTACCTCGACCTGATCGGCGACACCGTCGAACAGTCGCTGCTGTTCGGCGTGGACTACCGCAAGTACGACGGCTTTTCCGAGTTCGGCTTTGCCGGGGCCCCGTCGATCGACCTGTTCGACCCGGTATATGACGCCGACATCGGGCCGGTAGGAACCCTGTTCACGTCCATCGACGAGACGCGCGAGCAGATGGGCGTCTACTTCCAGGACCAGATCAAGTTCGGGAAATTCATACTGACGCTGAACGCGCGCAACGACTGGGCTGAGCGCAATCCTGCCGATCCGAATCAGGCTACGCAGGACGACGAGGAGTTCACCTATCGCGTTGGCGCCAACTACGTGTTCGACAACGGCTTCGCGCCCTACATCCAGACCGCGACCTCGTTCCAGCCCGTGAGCGGCGCAACCTTCGGCACCGACGGTACCGACGGCACTCCGTTTGACCCCAGCACCGGCGACCAGATCGAGGCCGGCATCAAGTACGACGGCCGAAACCTGGGCCCAAACGTGCGGCTCTTTGGCGCTGTCGCGGTCTACGAGATCGTGCAGAAGAACGTGCTGACGCCCGATCCGGATCACCTGTTCTTCAACTTGCAGGAGGGCGAGGTCGAGGTGACCGGCGTGGAGCTAGAGATCGGCGCCCGCATCCGCGAGCGGCTGACCTTCAACCTGGCCTTCACCAGCATCGACACCGAAATCACGGAATCCACCGACGCCTCGGCCATCGGCAATGAACTGGTGGCCGTGCCGGACATGCTGTTTTCCGGGCTGGTGGACTACACCTGGCAGGACGGCCCGCTGGGCGGATTCGGCTTCGGCCTGGGCGTCCGCCACCGCGGCGAACTGTACGGCGACGGCGC
>JANNKZ010000351.1:0-1619 GCA_031396515.1 Gammaproteobacteria bacterium | reverse complement strand
ATGAATAGTGCGAGCTTCGGTGGCATCGACGAATTCTACGCGGCGCGACCCCAGGGAGGAATGTCGTCGTCAAAGAGAATGCTTCACGAGTGAGCCTGCCCCGGGGGCAAGGAACCGTCCTGTCGCGCGCGCTGTCTACTGCCGAACACTTGGGGAATGTTCATTGGATTGTGAAAGTCGCTTGACCAGGCAAGGACTCGCCGCGCCACGCTTTTACTGGGCGTTCGTCTTATGGATTCTCTCGGCGTGTCATGAAGGCGGAAACGAGGAAACCTGGCGCGACCTCGGAATCGTGCCGGCCTCCGCCAGTACGGAGTTGAATCACACGCCGTTGATCGTTACCGGCGATCGGGTGCTGGTCGGCACCAGCAACGGGATCTGGGCTCGGCCGCTCGACGGCCCCGCAGACTGGCAGCAGGTCGGTTTGGCGGGCGTGAATGTATTTGCGACGCGCAGGGATCCGGTAAACGGAAACACGCTGTTTGCCGCCGGTCAACCCATAACCGACCGGGACGCATCGCCGTTCTACCGTTCGGATGACGGCGGCAATACCTGGGTAGCCAGCGCGGCGTGGCCCCGCAATGTGTTTGATCAATCGACCGAGCCGTTCTTCGATCTCGCGATCGCCCCCGACGACCCGAATCGGCTGTACGCCAATCTCTCCGGTGCCTCCGTCGCGATTTCAACGGACGGAGGAATGACCTGGGCGCTGGCCAACGGTGCCACCGAGGTGTTCTTCGGAGATCCTTGTGTCATACACGTGCTGGACTCCACGCCCGGCACACTATTTCAGGGTTGCGAGGCGCCGCTCGACAATGCCTGGGTCGCCACGCAGGACATCGATCCATCCGATCCGTTTTCACTTTCCAATTTCACGTTCGTGGCGGGCGGGCCCGACTTCGCACTCGAGAATCGGCGGCCGAACAGTCTTGCCAGCGGACCGGCGCGACCGGGCAGGCTCTACGCGGGCCTCGAAGGCGCAGTCATTGCACTCGACCAATCCGGTTTCGACTTTGTGTTCCATGCGGCGGATGGTTCAGCGGAGCCACCGTATGCATACATCACCGCCATCTGGCTCGATCCCGACGATGCGGATCACCTGGTCTTTGGCGGGGGAGTGAATGGCGAGAACACGGTGCTCTCGCTATTCGAGACACGGGATCACGGCGTCACGATCCGGAACATCCGATCGCCACGTGATCTGGCAGACCCTGCTGTCGAGCAGATCGTCCCGGTCGGCGACAACTCACTTGCGGTGCTGGTGTCGGAGATTGCGAGTCCCGGCGACGCAGCTCGTTCGCTCTCCCTGTTTGTCCTGGACGGAATCGCGCGCCGCTGAATGAGAAAAGGCCGCCCCGGAGCACATGTTAATGAAACGTCGCGCCTTGCTCCGCCTGCTCGCAGGCGCCGCGACGACGGCATACTCGCCGCTGATTCGCGCTCGTCCGCGACCGTTGCGGGTGGGTATCGTTGGTGGCGGCATCGTAGGTGCGGCCATCGCGATGTACCTGACTGAAGCCGGTGCTCAGGTAACGGTGTTCGAGAAGGCCGGACCGGCGATGGGTGCGACGCGAAACTCGTTTGCCTGGCTCAATGCTTTCGTCGCGGACCCGCATTAC
>JANNKZ010000270.1:0-2261 GCA_031396515.1 Gammaproteobacteria bacterium | reverse complement strand
ACGGCATCATGGCCGCGGGACTCTCCTCGGCGACCACATTCCTGTCCCTGGTCGGTTTCAGCGCGAGCAACGAAGTCACCGATCAGGCGGGTCGCAGCGAGGTCGACCTCCAGCGCTTCAGCCGTCGGTGCATGCTCGCGGTCGGCGTCGCGGTGCTGGTGCTGGCATACCTGCTGCCGCCGCGGATTTTCTGGATCACGTATTTCGCCGGCACGGTCTTTGCCTCCTCCTGGGGGCCGGTCGCGATCCTGAGCGTCTGGAGCAGTCGCATCACGGCCGATGCGGCGTTCTGGGGAATCATCACCGGGTTTGCCGGCAACTGCACGGCGAAGGCGTTCGACTACCTCGGTATCGTGGACCTGCCGGCATGGGCCGACCCGATCATCCTCGGTGCGGCGCTGAGCACGGCCGTGATCGTGGCCGTTTCCCGGCGCGGCACCGTTTCCGACGCCGAGCACCGGTACCGTGCGGCGTTGCACGTCGTACCGGCTGCGGAAAAAGATGACGCCGAGATCCGCGCGACGCGCCGTTGGTCGCTGATACTGATCGGCACCGGCCTCATGCTGGCCCTGGTCATGATCGTGTTCTGGGTGCTCCCTTACCGGGCGGCGCAGGGACCCGCTTCGCACTGGCGCGGTGAACTGCTGGTCAGCCTGGGCTGCGGAGCCATTCTCGTCCTCTCCGGACTGGCGTTGCGGCGACACCTGCGAGATGACTGAGTACCGCGCGCTGCGAAACAGCGCTGTCGCGCTAGCGCACTTGCAATCCGCGGTCGTCGATCGTCCTTCGCGTACGAGACGCGCCGGCACCTGCTGCCGAAGCTGCGTGCGTTCCTGGGGTTCCTGAAGGAGCGGTTTGGGGCGGAGTCCTGAGTTGACGCGAGTCTGTGGACGCCCCCGAGATACGGGCGTATCGTCGCCCGCCAAACCGGTGCAACAGGCCGGCGGTTTAGAACCAATACAGACTCGACGTCAGGGGGAACACATGAATGCAAAACAGTGGGTCATCGGCACCGTGGTTGGCGCCGTCGTGGTATTCGGGGCCGGGTGGGTTCTGTTCGAAATGCTTCTGGGCGACTACTACGCGGCCAACGCCGGCTCAGCCACCGGCGTGGACAGGGATCCGCCGATCATGTGGGCAATTGCCGTCGGCGCGCTTGCGTACGCTGCGCTGATCATCTACGCGATGCGCGCGCAAGCGGCTTCGATGAACATGATCAGCGGCATGAAGGTTGGCGCAATCGTCGGTTTCCTGCTCTGGGCAACCGCCGACTTCTCGCTCTTCGGCATCACCAACATGAGCAACCTGACGATTACGATGGTGGATCCATTCGTCGAGCTCGTGCGCGGTGGAATCGCGGGAGCGGTGATCGGAGCACTGCTGCCCAAAGTCGCCTGACGCGGCGACATAAGGCCGCGATCATCAGGAGCGATGATCGCGGCCCGATAAAGCGGAGTGACTACTCCGTCTTGGGCTGTTCAGGGCACTTCGCGATAGCGCGAATCTGGGCCTCGCACGCCGCCAGCTCGGCGCCCGTCAGCTTGTCGAATAACCGATCAGGCCGTCCGTACCTGATACCCGGGTTTCGCATCCGACCCACTTGGCCAGGGGATCCCCGGAACGCTCGTTGAACTCGACCACCGCGGCGGCGTATTCGCTCGCGCATGGGCAAGCGACAGCGGGGGCGGTTGCGTCCTGCGTCGTTGCCGCAGGACTGATGCAAAGGAAGGCAAGCAACGAGATTGCAACCCAGCGTCGCGTGAATGACGAGGTGTCCATGTGTCGCCCCTCCGATCGCGCAAACCGATACTGCACGCTACCCGCGAGGTGCCTTGACCGGCTCCTGTGCAGCACACATGCCGCCGATGATCTGCCAACTGTTGCCCACCCGCATCCAGGTGTGGGTGAACTTGCGCCACAGCCCAACCCCGCTGCGAGTGCCGTCGCCGTGGTCGTACGCGTATTCAGCTGCGTAGTGCACGATGATCGTGTGGCCGTCGAACTCCTGCATCTCGAGCGGCTTGAGCTGGTACGTCAACTTCCACTTGTTGTCACGGATGTCGCGCACCCAATTCTTCGAGCTGCCATACGGCTTTTTCGTCCGCATTCCAGTCCGCGGTGGCGAGCGGCATTGAAAAGAAAAGGCTGGCAACAAGCGTGATCCATCGAAACGCCATGGCTTTTCCCTCTTACTCGGTCACGGTTCCTTGATAGCTTCCAGGACTCGACGGATCGCCTCCGGCGTTTGCAGGAAGGGTCGA
>JANNKZ010000252.1:0-2470 GCA_031396515.1 Gammaproteobacteria bacterium | reverse complement strand
CCCGGATGAACCGGTCGCCGAGCACCGCCAGGCTGGCGTCGAGCCAGGAGAACACATCAGGACCCGGCGGTCGCGACGTTCTCGTCGAGCCCGATGCCGACGCTCGCCTGCTTGTTGATCGGGATGACGGCGTTGAATCTGAAGGCCCCCGTCACCTTGACCGTGGTGCTGCCGGAGACGTAGCTGCGGCCGCTGATGACCGGCGGCAGCGCGGCACGCAGGAACAGGGATGCACGCATGGAATCTCCCCTTTCGTACCGGATCGCCGGCCTGGCTATTCGTCTATTTCTTCCTCGTCCTCGATCTCTTCCTCATCCTCGTCCGAGAACTCGTCGCAATCGTCGTATGCGTCCAGCGCCTCGAGTTTCTTCAGGTTGGACTCGTTCTTTCGGTAGAAAGCCACATTGGCCTCTGAGAGGCCGGCCGGCAGCTTGCCGCCCGCCTGGTCGACGCCCCAGACGGCGAATCCGGTCTGGAACAGCGCGAACGTGAACACGACGTATTCGCGCGGGGTCATGCCGGCCGCCTGGATGGCGCTCTTCGCGGCCGGATAGCGATCAAATCTCGCCGCCGCCTGGCTGATCGTCTGCTGCGAATCGCCGTGGTCTTCGCAGGCGCCGGTCTCGTCGCCCGGCAGTATGCCCAGCTGGCGCGTGGCCTGCGTGTACTTCGCGAGGCCCGCGTCAGTCAGCACGTACTTCTGAATTTCCTCTTCGTCGTCCGCAACGCCGACTGCGGGCAGGAAGAGTGCGAGCGTCAGTGCGCCCAACAGGCGATGGAACCGGGACATGTGGTCTCCCCTGGCGTGGCCGCCGTGCTTTCGATGTGTGTTGTCCGTCGCACGGAGTATATTCCCGGGCGGGACGACAGGAGAATCCCATGGCGACCAGGTATCTCTGCCCGGTATTTCTGGCGATCGCATTCTGGCTGCCGAGCGCACAGGCCGCGGTCGTGCCCAATACGGTCGGGCAGACGCAGGCGGCGGCGGCGACAGCGCTCACGAATGCCGGGCTCACGGTAGGAACCGTGACCTATCAGGCCAGCGCAAGCCCGGCGGGAACCGTGATCCGTCAGACTCCCGCGGCGGCTGTCAGCGCAGCCAATGGCTCACCGGTGAACCTGGTTATCAGCCTGGGTCCGGCGGGCTCACAGAATGCAGTCCGTATTTCGATCAAGAACGATTATGCCCTCGAGCTCAATTTTGGCCCGTTGGGCAGTGGCAGTCGCAACGGCATCGACACGGCTGAGGGCGTGCTTGTAAAGCGCGGCACCGAATACTTCGGCACCATGACGGCAAGGGTCGACTCGTCGCAAACGCTTCGGGGTCTGACGGGCAACTGCGGACCAGGCCAATACCAGGACTCGCAGGAACTGGACGTGATCGGGCACCCGGTGAACAGCCTGAATGCTCGCAGCCAGACCGCCACGATCAATCAGGGAACTCCGGGCAACGAGTTCCTCGCGCTGGAATTCAAACCCAGAAGCCGTACGAGCCAGCAGCCCCTGGGCCAAAACGACGCGGACATCGTCATCGCATGCCACACGCTGATCGATACACCTTCGGGTATCTCGTTCCTCCCGCTCAATGACGCGCGCTGGACCATGCCGGAGGGCGGCTACATCATCGCTCTGCCCGATAGGGGTGTTCTCGAATACACGGACAACACGGTGCCGGGTGCGTCGGGAACCGCCGCTAACCCGCTATTCAACGTCAGGAAATCGCTCTGGACGATTCGCGTAGAGCGACTTTAATAACGCCCCGCGCCGAGCCGTCAGTTGATGTGCGCCAGAATCCCGTCGAGTTCGTCGAGGCTGTGATAGCTGATCACGAGCTTGCCCTTGCCGGAAGGGCCGTGCTGCAACTCCACCGTGGCGCCCAGTTTGTCGGCGAGATCGTTCTCGAGCCGCTGGATGTCGGGATCCTTTGAGCGCGTGCGGCCGGACTTGGCCTTGCCGTCGTTGCCGCGCGCGACGATGCGCCGCACCAGCGCCTCGGTTTCGCGGACCGACAAGCCCTTCTTCGCCACCAGCGCGCCGACTTCGGCCTGCTGGCGCGCGGCCGGCAATGAAAGGAGCGCGCGCGCGTGGCCCATCTCGAGCTCGCGCTTTTCGATGAACGGCCGGATCGCCTGCGGCAGGTCGAGCAGGCGCAGCAGGTTCGAGACCGCGGCGCGCGACCGGCCGACGGCGTCGGCGGCCTGCTGGTGCGTGATGCCGAACTCGCTGATGAGCCGTTCGAGCGCGCGCGCTTCCTCGAGCGGATTCAGGTTCTCGCGCTGGATGTTCTCGATGAGCGCCATCGCGATCGCCGCTTCGTCGGGCACGCGCCGGATCACCGCAGGAATCGTGGCGAGGCCGGCGATTTGCGCGGAGCGCCAGCGACGTTCGCCCGCGATGATCTCGTAGCGCTGGGATGCGCCCGCTGCGGCACCTTCGACGGCGCGTACGACGATCGGCTGGATGATTCCCT
>JANNKZ010000145.1:0-6424 GCA_031396515.1 Gammaproteobacteria bacterium | reverse complement strand
GTCGTTCTCGACCGCGTCGCGCAGGCGGTGCAACGAGCCGACGCCGGGATTGCCGCCCCAGGAAAAAGTCAGCTTGCGCGCTGCGCCCGCGCCGATCAGCTGGTCGTAGATCAGGTCCGGCGTCATGCGGACGAGATGCAGGTCCCGGCGCTGCTGGCGGATCAGTTCATGACCCGCGGCGAAAGGAATGAGATGCGTGAAGCCCTCGAGCGCGACGCAGGCGCCGTCGCCGACGTGCATCGCGATCGCCTCCGCGAGGGGCAGGATCGCCGTCATTCATTCCACCACGGTGCGCGACTGCTCGCGGAGATAGAGCGGCAGGTAATAGGCCGAGGCGATCGCCTTGCCGGAAGAACCGGAACCCTTCCATCCGCCGAAGGGCTGGTAGCCGGGCCAGGCGCCGGTGGTCGCGCCGGCGCCGCGGTTCGCGTAGGTCACTCCCGCCTCGATGCCGTCCTGGAACCACGGCACTTCGTCGGGCGCGCCATAGAAGCCGGCCGTGAGGCCCATGTCCGTGTCGTTCGCCAGGCGCATCGCCTCCTCGCGGTCGTGGTAACGCTGCACCATCAGGATGGGCAGGAACATCTCCTGCTTCCAGAGCGGATGCGACGGCGGCGCTTCCGCCAGCACGGGTTCCACGTAATAGCCGCGCGCGAACGCGCCCTCCGACGGCCGCTGGCCGCCGCGCCGGAGCTTCGCGCCCGCAGACTTCAGGTCCTCGACGTAACGCGCGTAACTGTCGTGGGCGCGCTTGTTGACGACGGGGCCGAGTCCGGTCGCGCGTTCGGTCGGGTCGCCGATCCGGATCTTGTCGATCTCCGTTTCGATTTTCGCGAGCAAGGCGTCCGCCACTTTCTCGTGGACATAGAGCCGCGAGAGCGCCGAGCACTTCTGCCCGCCCATGCCATAGGCGGAGCGCGCGATGCCCGCGGCTGCGCGGTCGAGGTCGGCCTTCTCCGTCACGATCGTGGGATTCTTGCCGCCCATCTCGGCGATGTACGGCCGCGCGAAACGTCCCGCGGCCATCTCCGCCATGATCGTGCGGCCGACGCCGACCGATCCCGTGAAGGTTGCGCCGGCCGTGCGCGCATCGCGGATGAGCTGCTCGCCAACCGCGGCGCCCGCGCCATTGACGAAGTTGAAGACGCCGGCCGGCAGTCCCGCATCGCGGATGCAGTCCGCGAGCAGGCGCCCCGCCCAGGGCGTGTCGGACGCGCACTTGAGCACCACCGTGTTGCCGGTGACGAGCGCGGCCGCCGTCGGGCCCGCCGCGAGCGCGATCGGGAAATTGAAGGGCGCGATGACGGCCCAGACGCCGTAGGGCCGCATCACGCTGCGATTGCGCGCCGTGAAGGCGGTCGACGGATCGTTCGGCAGCTCGAACTCGTAGCCCTTGTGCGCCTCGAAATCGTCGGCATACACGTTGAAGAAATCCACACATTCCTGCGCCTCGCCGAGCGCCTCGAGGCGGTTCTTGCCGACCTCGAACGTCAGCGCGGCCGCGATCTCGTAGACCCGCTCCTCCATTACCGTGGCGACCTTGCGCATCAGGCGCACGCGCTCGGCGACTGGGGTCGCGCGCCAGGCCGGGAAGGCGCGATGCGCGGCGGCGAGCGCCGATTCCACTTCCTGCGCATTCGCGAGTGGAAAGTGGCCGATCTTCAACTGGCTGTCGATCGGGCTTGCGCGTTCCTCGTACTCGGCCGCAGCCACGTCCTTGCCGTCGATGAACATCGCGTGCGTGGCGCCCAGCCGGCCGCGCACCGTGGCGAGCGCGCGCTCGAAGCGCTCGTGCAGTTCTTCCGGCGGGTTGAACATGGTCGCGTAGGTCAGTCGGAAACTCATGGGAAGCGCTCCGGGGCCTTGGACGGGAAAAAACGCGCAAGTAGCCGGTCGAGCAGGGCGAGCGCCGCGTCGAGATCGGCCTCATTGATCACGAGTGGCGGCGCGAAGATCAGGAGATTGCCGCGTGAGCCGAAGGACACGCCCTCGTCGCGGGCGGCGGCGAGTAGCGCCTTCATCGCGTCGCTTTGCGCGGGCCAGGGCGCGATCGGCGTCTTCGTTTCGCGGTCGGAGACGAGCTCGACGACGGAGAAAAGGCCGTGGCCGCCGCGCACGTCGCCGATCACAGCGTGACGTGCGGCGAGGCCCTGCAATTGAGTAAACATCCGCGCGCCGAGCGTGCGCGAGCGCTCGATCAGGTTCTCGCTGCGATAGGCATCGATGGCGGCGACGCCGACGGCGCAGGAGAGCGGGTGCCCGCAATAGGTGAGTCCCGAGTAGAACATCTCGCGCTCGATGCGCCGCGCGATCCCGGCGGACATCACGACCGCGCCGAGCGGGATCGCGGCGCCGGTCAGGCCTTTCGCGAGCGTCATCAGGTCGGGACGGCCGGCCTCGCCGTGGCGCTGCCAGGCGAACCATTCGCCGCAGCGGCCGAATCCGCTCATCACTTCGTCCGCGATCAGGTACACGCCTTGCGCGCGCGTTTCGGAACGCAGCTCCGGCCAGAAGTTGTCCGGTGGCACGATGCCGTTGCTGCCGGCGTCGGTTTCCATCAGCACCGCGGCGACGCGCGAGGCGCCCTCTTTCGCGATGCAATCGCTGATCGCGGCCACTGCGCGGTGCGCGCATTCCCCGGGCGTCGTGCTGCCGAAGGGACAGCGGTAGCTGTAGGGCGGCGGCACGTGGCGCACGCCCCAGGCGTCCGCATCTACCTGGTGCGCCGTGCGGCTGTCGCCGGAGAGCGCCATGTCCATGTAGCTCGCGCCGTGATACGAGCGGTCGCGCGTGACGACCAGCCCGCGCCCCTTGCCGGACGCCTGGCGCGCGATGCGCACCGCGTTTTCGTTGGCGTCGGCGCCGCCGAGCGTGAAGAACACGAGTCCGCCCTCGAATCCGGAGAGTTCGAGCAGCCGTTCGGCGAGCGCCTGGCGCGGCTCGGCGCCCCAGGCGCTGGTCACGAAGCAGAGGCGGCCGGCCTGTTCACGGATCGCGGCGACCAGGCGCGGATGCTGGTGGCCGAGGTTGCTGCACTCGACCAGGCTCGACATGTCGAGGATTTCGCGGCCGCCCTCGAGCTGGAGCCAGGCGCCGCGGCCGCCGACCACCGTCGGGGCGTTCCAGTCTGCGGGCACGCACCAGCTGTGCAGCACCTGTTGACGTTCGGAAGGCATCCGGCGATTGTCGCATGGAACAAGAGGACGACTCGATGACCCCCAAGCCCGCCCGGTTCCGTTCGCTCCTGCTGCTGGCCGCGGGAATCGTGGCCGGCCCATTGGCCGCAAGCCCGGCTCTGGCCGACCGCCCCGGACCCATTCCGGAGGAAGCCCGGTCGGAGCACGAAGGCAAGCCGATTACGATCGACGGCGCCGAATCCATGGTGTTGAAGCGCGGCGAGACCGGCTGGCGCATCGTGCACATCCACGGGTCGTCCCGCGTGCGGCCTCAGGAAACGGAACCCTGATGTCGAGATGCCGCGTCCTGCTGCCGATCCTCGCGGCGCTCCTCGCCGGGCTTGTGCTGGTAGCAGGTTGCGGCGAGCGCGCTCCCGAGGGCGCGACGCTCCTGCGCGCCGCGCGCATTTACACGGCGCCGGACCAGCCGCCGATCGAGGACGGCGCGATCCTCATCCGTGACGGCCGCATTCTCGCCGTCGGTCCGGCGGACACGATCGCGACGCGCGGTGCGGAAGAATTCACCGCCTGCGACGCCGGCATCGTGACGGCCGGCTTCCAGAACAGCCACGTGCACTTCATCGAGCCGAAGTTCGCGAGCGCCGGGGATCGTCCGGCCGTCGAACTCACCGCCGCACTCGACGACATGCTGACGAGCCGCGGGTTCACGACGGTGCTGGACACAGCCTCCGACGTGGACAACACGGTGGCGCTGCGCGCCCGCATCGAGAGCGGCGATGTCGCGGGGCCGCGCATCCTGACCGCGGGCGGCGCTCTATATCCGCATGGCGGCATCCCGTTCTACCTGAAGGACTCGATGCCGGAGGACAGGCTCGCGCGGCTCGCGCAGCCGGCGACCGTCGAAGAAGCGCTCGCGGTCGTGCAGTCGAACCTCGACCGCGGCGCGGACGCCACCAAGCTCTTCGTCATGACGCCGCTAGGCAGAGGCCAGGTCGCCTTCATGTCGCCCGATATCGCGCTCGCCGCCGCGGACGAGACGCACCGCCGCGGATTGCTGGTGGTCGCGCACCCGACCGACATCGAGGGCATCAACCTCGCCATCGAGTCCGGCGTGGACATTCTCGTGCACACGACGATCGGAGGCGGCAGGACCGTCTGGGACGCGCCGCTCGTCTCCCAGCTCATCGAGCAGGACATGGCCGTGGTGCCGACGCTGATGCTCTGGCCGTATGAACTGAAGCGCGCAAAGCTGCCGGCCGCGGTGATCGAGGGCGCGACCGACGACGCGGTGGCGCAGGTAAAGGCATTTGCGGCGGCGGGCGGGCAGGTTCTGTTCGGCACCGACGTCGGCTACATGAGCGACTACGACCCGGCTGAGGAATACCGGCTGATGGCGCGCGCGCTCGAGCCGATGCAGATCCTGGCCTCGCTGACGACCTCGCCTGCCGCGCGCTGGAAAGAAAGCGACCAGCGCGGCCGCATTGCGGCAGGGCTTGCTGCGGATCTCGTCGTGCTTGCAGCCGACCCGGCGGCGGACGTGGCGAACTTTGCGAAGGTGCGTTGCACGATCCGCGCGGGGCGGTTGATCCACGGTTCCGGCCCGGGCAGCGGCTGAGACTTGCGGCTCGAAGGCGGGGGGCGCACTCTATAGATGTGTACCGCTTTAGCCAGCCCATGCTTGGGCGCATGATTCGCGCGCTGTTTGCGGCCGTCCTCTTGTTGCATGCGGCGGTGCCAACCATGTCGGCTGCGAGTGCTGCCACGGCCGATTCCGGCGAATCGCAGCACGCCGGCCACGACATGTCCGGCATGGCGGACATGCCGGAATATCCGGCAAGCGATTGTTGTGACGATCGGTCAATGGATTGCCCTTGCGGCTGCATCGTTTCCCAACTGGTTGTAGCCCACCTGGTTGCGACCGGCCAGGCGCACGCAGGCGCGCTGGAATCGACGGTCGTCGCCAGCTCGCACCATCCTTCCAATCGGGTAACGTCCCCCTTCCGACCTCCGGCCTGACGGCCGCACACGTAGCGTCTGATTTCCGGCGCGGGTGATGCCTGCGCCGCGATCGCGTGGCTTCCGGCTCGATATGAGTCCGGCATCGAGGGACGGAATATGGGTTCTGCGATTCGGATTGCCGCATTGGCGGCTGTGCTCGGTACCGCCGCGGGCTGCGCTGTCGTGCCGCTCGACGACTCGGCGCAGGCTGCAGCCGACCGCGTCGGTGAGCGGGTATCCGTCAAGCCCGAATGGCCGCCCGCCGCAGGCGATCGGGAAGCCGCCCCCGAATTGCGGGAGCCGCTGACATTGCCCGCCGCCCTCGCACTCGCCTTCACGCGCAATCCAGCGATCCGCCGGCAGTACGCGAGCCTCGGCATCGCGCATGCGGATCTCATCGACGCCGCGCGGATTTCGAATCCGAAGCTGTCCCTCGCCTGGCTGAGCCCGAGTGACGGTGGTCGCGACCAGACGACACAGGGCATCTCGACGAGCTTCACCGATCTCCTTCTGCTGCCAACGCGCAGGCGCTTGTCTGCGGCGGAATTCCGGCGTGTGGAGCTCGCCGTCGGTGCAGAACTGGTCGCACTGGCACACGAGGTCGAGACAGCCTGGTACGCCCATGTCGGCGCATTGCAGGTTGCGGCGATGCGGAATGCGGTCGCAGAGGCGGCTCAGACCGAAGCGGCGCTGGCGCAACGCTTTCACGCGGCCGGCAACATCAGCCGCCTGCAATTCGATCTGCAGCAGGCGGCGGCCGCGCGGGCGGGCATCGAGTCGCTGCGCGCACGTTCGGATGCGGCTGCCAGCCGGGCGCGCCTGGCGAATCTCCTGGGCCTGTCCGCAAAAGCGGATTGGCGCACAGTCGACCGGCTGTCGACGCCGCCCGATACGCCCCTGTCCCGCGAGGAGCTGACGCAGCAGGCTTTGTCGCGACGGCTCGACTTTGCGGCGTTGCGCGAAGAAGTCGCGGTGCTTGAAGACGCGCTCGGCGTCACCGGGCGATGGCGCCTGCTCGGTTCCGTGGAAGCTGGATACACGCGCGAACGCGAGACCGATGGCGCGAAGCTTCGCGGACCCACGCTCAATCTCGAGTTGCCGATTTTCAATCTGGGACAGGGTGCGGTTGCGCGCGCCGAGGCGCGGTTGCTGGATGCCCGCGCTCGCGCCGAGTCACTCGCGCTTGCCGTGGAAAACGAAGTGACGACTGCCATCGAGCGGCTGGCCCTGGCCCGTGACGTCAGCGGGCGCTTTCGCGATGAGCTGCTGCCGAGCACGGCGTCGGCCGT
>JANNKZ010000130.1:0-3232 GCA_031396515.1 Gammaproteobacteria bacterium | reverse complement strand
AAGTACGTGGTCGGCGCATGATAGCCATGGTCGAGCAGGCGCTTGGCGAAGTCCATCGCCGTGACGCCGGTCTCGCGCGTGAGGCGCTTCAGCGTGACGATGAACTCGTGACTCGCCCGACGGCCCGGATAGGCGGCATCGAAACCGGCCTCGACCAGCCGCGCGAGCAGGTAGTTGGCGTTCAGCGTCGAATATTCGGCGACGCGGCGCATGCCGGCGGAGCCCAGGATGCGCATGTACACCCAGGCGCGCAACAGCACGCCGGTGTTGCCCATGAATCCCGACAGCCGGCCGATCGACTGCGGCAGGTCGCTCTCGTCGAGCCAGCGATAGCGCTCGCCGTCGCGGCCAACCACCGGCACCGGCAGGAACGGCAGCAGGCGCGGACCGACGCCGACCGCACCCGAACCCGGGCCGCCGCCGCCGTGCGGAGTCGAGAAGGTCTTGTGCAGGTTCATGTGGATGACGTCGAAACCCATGTCGCCCGGGCGCACCTTGCCGAGGATCGCATTCAGGTTGGCGCCGTCGTAGTACAGGAGTCCGCCCGCCGCGTGCACGCGCCGCGCGATCTCGACGATGCGCCGCTCGAATACGCCGAGCGTGCTCGGATTCGTCAGCATGATGCCGGCGGTCGCCGGCGACAGCGCGGCGTCGAGGGCGTCGAGGTCGACGTCGCCGTTCGGCAGCGAGGCGATCTCGTGGACTTTCATGCCGCACATGGTCGCGGTCGCAGGATTGGTGCCGTGCGCGGCATCCGGGACGATGATCTCGTTGCGCGCGGTATCGCCGCGGGCGCGATGGTAGGCGCGGATCATCGCGACGCCGGCGAACTCTCCCTGGGCGCCCGCCATCGGCGTCAGCGACACGCCGGCCATGCCGGTCACGTGGCGCAGCATTTCCTGCAGCTCGAACAGGCAGCTGAGCACACCCTGCCCGGTCGCCGCGGGCGCGAGCGGATGGCGCCCGAGGAATCCGGGCAGCATCGCCAGTGAATTGCAGGCTCGCGGGTTGTATTTCATCGTGCAGGAGCCGAGCGGGTAGAAATGCGTGTCGATACCGAAGTTGAGCTGCGACAGGCGCGTGTAATGGCGCACGGCCTGCAGCTCCGACACCTGCGGCAGCGGCGGCGGCCGGCGCCGGCGCATCGCCTCGGGAATCCCGGACTCGGCCGGCGCCGGGTACTGCGCGGTCGCACCGCGTCCGTCCTGCGAGAGTTCGAATACCAGCGGTTCGGGTTTCTTCATAGCAGCCGGCCGAGCGCACGGGCGTATTGAGCGATGTCCGCGGGGGTGCGCGTCTCGGTCGCGCAGACGAGAATGGCCGGTCCGAGTTCCGGGTAGTCGCCCGACAGGTCGAGGCCGCCGACGATGCCTTCCGCCGCGAGCGCTTCGAGGAGCGGCGCCACCGGGCGGTCGAGCTGCAGCACCGCCTCGTGGAAGCGCGGTCCGGCGAAGGCAGCGCGCACCCCGTCAATTTTCGTCAGCGACGCGACGAGTTCGCGCGTGCGCGCGGCGCAAGCCGCGGCCACGCGTTCGAGGCCCACCGGACCGAGCAGTGCGAGGTGGATCGTCGCCGCGGTCATCAGCAGTCCCTGGTTGGTGCAGATGTTCGAGGTCGCCTTGCCGCGGCGGATGTGCTGCTCGCGCGCCTGCAGCGTCAGCGTGTAGCCTCTTTTCCCTTCCGCATCCACGGTGCGCCCGGCGATGCGCCCGGGCATCTGGCGCACGTGCTCCATGCGGCAGGCCATGAAGCCGACGTAGGGTCCGCCGGACGACAGCGGCACGCCGAAGGGCTGGGCGTCGCCGCAGGCGATATCGGCACCGCCCTCGCCCCAGTCGCCGGGCGGCGCGAGGAGCGCGAGCGTCACCGGATTGACGGCGGCGATCACGAGCGCGCCGTTGGCGCGCGCCCAGCGGGTCAACGCCTCGACGTCCTCGAGCTGGCCGAAGAAATTCGGCTGCTGGATCACGATCGCGGTAATGTCCTGGCCGGCGTAACGATCGAGCGCCTGCGGGATGGTCGTGCCCTGCTCCGCGCAGTACGGAACTTCCTCCAGCGTGACCTTCTGTCCCTCCGTCATCACGCCGGCGACACGCCGCCACACCGGGTTCACCGTGGACGGCATCAGGATGCGTGCGGACTTCGAGCGGCGGTGCGCGCGCACCGCCATCAGGCAGGCCTCGGCAAGCGCGGAGGCGCCATCGTAGAGCGAGGCGTTCGAGGCATCCATCGCGGTGAGCCCCGCGATCATGGACTGGTACTCGTACATGATCTGCAAGGTGCCCTGGCTCGCCTCCGCCTGGTAGGGCGTGTAGGCGCTGTAGATCTCGCCGCGCGTCACCAGCGCCCAGACCGGCGCCGGGATGTGGTGCTCGTACGCGCCCGCGCCGATAAAATTCAGCCGCTGGCCGTCGCCCGCCGCGCGCTCGGCGGCGAGCCGCGAAATGTCCATCTCGGTTAGCGCTTCCGGCACGCCGGGGAGCGCATCCACGCGCAGCTGCTGCGGGATCTCGTCGAAGAGCGCGTCGATCGAATCGACGCCGATGCGATCGAGCATCGTTCGGACGTCCGCGTCCGTGTGCGGGATGTAGGGCATTCAGCCGCCGGCCGCGATCTCGGCCGCATAGCCGGCGGCATCGAGCGGCACGTCGGCGGCGCGGCCCGACGGCTTGAGCCGCATGAGCCAGCCCTTGCCGTACGGATCCTGGTTGATCAGCTCCGGCTGGGTCGCGAGGTCTGCATTGCAGGCGATCACTTCGCCGCTGAGCGGGCTGTACACGTCGGAGGCGGCTTTCACTGACTCGACGACCGCGCAGGCGTCGCCGGCTGCGAGCACGCGGCCGGCTTCGGGCACTTCGACGAATACCAGGTCGCCGAGCGATCCCTGCGCGTGATCGGTGATGCCGACTTCCACGCTGCCGTCCGGCAGCGCGCGCACCCATTCGTGGCTCTTCGTGTATCGCTGGTCGGCGGGAATGTCGCTCATGAGGGTCTCCGTCTCAAAGGTCGATCAGGCACTTGCCGTTGCGCACGAACGGCGGCTTCACGATGCGTGCGGCGAGGCGCTTGCCGCGAATGTCGACTTCGACCGTCCCCGCCGCCGCGGCGGGCAGGCGCGCGAGGCCGATCGAGCGCTCGAGGGTCGGCGAGAACGTGCCGCTGGTCATTTCGCCCGCGCCCGCGCTGCCCGCGTACACGGCCTGGTGCGAACGCAGCACGCCGCGGTCCTCGA
>JANNKZ010000128.1:0-4530 GCA_031396515.1 Gammaproteobacteria bacterium | reverse complement strand
GCAAATCCGCGAATCCGCGACCCGGCACCGTTACTTCTCGCGCGACCCGGCACCGTTACTTCTTCGGCATGTAGAGGTCGGTCAGCGTCCCTTCAAAGGCCTCTGCGGCGAACGCCACGGTCTCCGACAGCGTCGGATGCGGGTGGATCGTGAGGCCGATGTCCGCGGCCTCGGCGCCCATCTCGATTGCGAGCGCCACTTCCGAGATCAGTTCGCCGGCATTCGTGCCGACGATGCCGCCGCCGACGACGCGATGCGTGTCGGGGTCGAACAGCAGCTTCGTGAATCCCTCGTCCCGATTGAGTGCGAGCGATCGCCCGCTCGCCATCCACGGGAACAGACCCTTGCCGAGCTTGCGGCCGGCCGCCAGCGCCTCGGTCTCGGTTTCGCCGACCCAGGCGATTTCCGGATCGGTGTAGGCGACCGACGGGATCACGCGCGCGTCGAAGGCGCGCTTCTGCCCGGCCGCGACTTCCGCCGCAACTTTGCCTTCGTGCGTCGCCTTATGGGCGAGCATCGGCTGGCCGACGATGTCGCCGATCGCGAAGATGTGCGGCACGTTGGTGCGCTGCTGGCGATCCACCGGAATGTAGCCGCGCGCATCGACCGTGACGCCCGCCGCCTCCGCGTTGATCAGCTTGCCGTTCGGCACGCGCCCGACGCTGCAGAGCACGCGGTCGAACGCTTGCGGCGCGGGCGCGCCCTTGCCGTCGAAACTGACCCGCAACTCCGATTCGGTCGCCTCGACGCCGGTGACGCGCGTGCCGGTCTGGATGGAGGCGTAGCGTGCGCGCAGCCGCTTCTCGAGCGGCCGCACGAGGTCGCGGTCGCAGCCGGGCATCAGGCCGTCGGTCAGCTCGACGACGCTCACCGCCGAGCCGAGCGCGTCGTAGACGCAGGCCATCTCGAGGCCGATGATGCCGCCGCCGATCACGAGCAACCGCTTCGGCACGTCCCGCAGGTCGAGTGCGCCGGTCGAGTCCAGCACGCGCGGGTCCTCGGGCAGGCCCGGGAGGCGCGCGGGCTCCGAACCCGCGGCGATGACGCAGTGCTCGAAGGCGACGAACTTCGTCGCGCCGTCGGCGCTGCGCACCTTCGCGCGATTCGGCGATTCGAAGCGCGCGAAGCCGCGCAGCACCTCGACCTTGCGCTGCTTGGCGAGGATCGTGAGGCCTGCCGTCAGCTTGCCGACGATCTTGTTCTTCCATTGCTTGAGCGCGTCGGTGTCGATCTCGGGCTTGCCGAAGCGGATGCCGTTCGCGGCCATCGATTCCGCTTCGTCGATTACGCGCGCCGCGTGCAGCAACGCCTTCGACGGGATGCAGCCGACGTTCAGGCAGACGCCGCCGAGCTGCGGCCAGCGGTCCACCAGCAGCACCGACAATCCGAGGTCGGCCGCCCGGAAGGCAGCGGTATAGCCGCCCGGTCCCGCGCCGATCACCAGGAGCTGGGTCGTCAGGTCGGGAGCAGGCTCATCCCTGGACACGGCGGGCACGGATTTGGCGGCTTTCTGAATCACCGTGGTCGAGTCGAGCGAAGTCAGGCGCACAGTGTCGCTCGCGGTCGCCGCCACGAGCGCGATCAGCGAATCCTTCGACACGCGGTCGCCCTTCGCGACCTTGACCTCCTGCACGACGCCCGCGACCGTCGCCGGGACGTCCATCGTCGCCTTGTCGGTCTCGAGCGTGATCAGGGGCGTCTCGGGCCCGATCGTGTCGCCCGCCTTGACCAGCACTTCGATGACTTCGACGTCCTGGAACTCGCCGAGATCCGGGACGAGCTGCGGGACGACGCCCGTCACGGCACGGCCTCGACCAGTTTCTGCGGCTCGGCGAGGAGCTCGGCGACCGCCACGACGAAGCGCACGGCTTCGGCGCCGTCGATGACGCGGTGATCGTAGGACAGGGACAGCGGCAGCATCAGGCGCGGCACGAACTGCCCGTCTTTCCACACCGGACGCTGCTGCGAGCGCGAAACGCCGAGGATAGCGACTTCGGGCGCGTTGATGATCGGCGTGAAGGCCGTGCCGCCGATGCCGCCGAGGCTCGAGATCGTGAAGCAGCCGCCCTGCATCTCGGCGCCGGTCAGCTTGCCTGCGCGCGCCTTGCCGGCGAGGCCGCCGAGGTCGCGGGCGAGCTCATAGATGTCCTTACGGCCGGCATCGCGGATCACAGGCACGACCAGGCCGCTCGGCGTGTCGGCGGCGAAGCCCAGGTGGAAGTATTTCTTGAACACCTGGTTCTGGCCGCTCGCGTCGAGCGAACTGTTGAAGTTCGGGAATTGCGCGATCGCACGCACGCAGGCGCGGGCGATGAAGGCGAGCGGCGTCAGCTTGATGCCGAGCCCCGAGGCGCGATCCTTGAGCGAGGCGCGGAGCTTCTCCATCTCCGTGATGTCGGCCTCGTCAAATTGGGTGACGTGCGGCAGATTGACCCAGGCGGCCTGCAGGCGGCCGCCGGAAATCTTCTGGATGCGGCCGAGCGGCTTGACTTCGACCGGACCAAACGCAGCAAAGTCGACGTCGTGCACACGTGGCAGACCGGCACCGGCGGCTGCGGGAGCCGCGAGCGCCTTCTTGACGTAGGCCTTCACATCGTCGTGGGTGATGCGGTCCTTGATGCCGCTGCCCTTCACCTTCGCGAGATCCACGCCGAGCTCGCGCGCGAAGCGCCGCACCGCGGGACCGGCGTGCGCGTGCGCGAGGCTGCCGTCGAAGACCGCGGCGCCCGCGGCAGGCGGCGGTACTCTCGCAGGCGCTGCGGGCGCCGGCGCTTGCGCCGCGGGCGCGCGCCCGGCCGCCAGCGACACGATGCGCTGAGTCGCCTCCAGGTTTTCGGCTGCGGGGGCGGTGCCCTCGAGGGTTGCAACGAGATCGCCGGCATTGACGCGCGCGCCCTTGGCGACATGCAGCTTTGAAATGCGCCCGGCGGCCGAGGACGGGACGTCCATGGTCGCTTTCTCGGTTTCGAGCGTCACGAGCGGCGTTTCGAGCGCGACCGTGTCGCCCGGCTTCACCAGCACTTCAATGACTTCGACATCCTTGAAGTCGCCGAGATCGGGCACGCGCATTTCGATCGCCGCAGCCTTCGCCGTTGGAGGTGCTAACACTGGCGCAGCCGACGCTGCCGGCGGCGGCGCAGCGGCAGGCGCGGCGGGCTGCGCGGCGACGGCTGGTGCCGTCGACTCGAGTTCCGCGATCGCATCACCCTTCGATACGCGATCGCCCTTCTTGACGGCGAGCGACAGCAGGCGACCCGCGGCGGACGCGGGCACGTCCATGGTCGCCTTGTCAGTCTCGAGCGTAATCAGCGGTTGCTCGAGCGCGATCGTGTCGCCCGGCTTCACCAGCACCTCGATGACCTCCACGTCATGGAAGTCGCCGAGGTCGGGAACGCGGATCGTGACGCGCTCGCTCACCGGCTAGCTGACCAGCGGATCCGGCTTGGCCGGATCGATTTCAAATTTCTTCATCGCCATGGTGACGCTGCCCATGTCGATCTTGCTGTCGTCCGCGAGCGCCCGCAGCGCCGCGAACGCGATCCACTTCCGGCTGACTTCGAAATGATCGCGGAGCTGCTGGCGTGAATCGCTGCGCCCGAAGCCGTCGGTGCCGAGCGTGACGTAGGGTCCTGGCACCCATTGGCGAATCTGGTCGGACACGGTCTTCATGTAGTCGGTTGCCGCGACGAACGGGCCCGTGCGATTGCCGAGACATTCGCGCACCCAGGGCTGGCGCAGCTTCTGGTCGGGCTTCAGCAGCGCGTCCCTTTCGCTGGCGAGCGCGTCGCGCCGGAGTTCCGAGAAGCTGGTGACGCTGAACACGTCCGCCGGAATGCCGAACTCGGATTCGAGCAATTCCGCCGCCCCCAGCACCTCGCGCAGGATGGTGCCGGCGCCGAGGAGCGTCACGCGCACCGCCCCGCGCCCGCCGATGTGCAGCAGGTACATGCCGCGCAGGATTCCCTGCTCGACGCCTTTCGGCATTGCCGGCTGGGCGTAATTCTCGTTCATGCAGGTGATGTAGTAGAAGACGCTTTCCTGCTCGGCATACATGCGCCGCAGGCCGTCCTGCATGATCACCGCGAGCTCGTAGGCGTAGCAGGGATCATAGGAGACACAGTTCGGGATCGTGGATGCGAGCAGGTGGCTGTGCCCGTCCTGGTGCTGCAGCCCCTCGCCCGCGAGCGTCGTGCGCCCGGCGGTCGCGCCCAGCAGGAAGCCGCGCGCCTGCATGTCGCCCGCCGCCCAGGCGAAGTCACCGATGCGCTGGAAGCCGAACATGGAATAGAAGATGTACATCGGGATCATGTTGATCCCGTGATTCGCATAGGCCGTGTCCGCGGCCATCCACGAGCAGAATGCGCCCGCCTCGTTGATGCCCTCCTCGAGGATCTGGCCTTTCTTGTCCTCGCGGTAGGACATCAGCTGGTCGGCGTCCTGCGGCGTGTAGAGCTGGCCGACCGACGAATAGATGCCGACCTGGCGGAACAGGCCTTCCATGCCGAAGGTGCGCGCCTCGTCCGGCACGAT
>JANNKZ010000118.1:0-2176 GCA_031396515.1 Gammaproteobacteria bacterium | reverse complement strand
TTGCGAATCGTGTAGAGCGAGCAACTGACGCCGTCCGCGAGCTGTTCCTGGGTCAGGTCCAGTGCCTTGCGCAGGCGACGCAGCCGCGGCCCAAATGAATCGTTACCGGTGTCCATCGACGGAAATCTCGAATGATCTTAGCGTGCTCGCCGGCTTGCGAGCCGGCACGCGGTGCCGCCATTTGTCCCCCTTTTTGGCCCCCTCGCCGACCTCCGCGATGGCATCGGGAAGCACACACTTCTGCGCATCCACCCGCGTCGTGCGACGACGTTCAACCTCGAAGGAGCAAGCCATGCGCATCGAAAAAGACCGCGTTGCAGTGAAGATGGAAATCCCCGGCGCAGTCATCCGGCAGCAGACCGACTTCGGCGACGCGACCGGCCTGGGCAAGATGAGCGGCGAGTGCTTCACGCTGTCGGCAGGCGTGGACACGACTCCGCTGTTCCTGGGCCTGGAAGGCAACCTGTGCCAGTGCCCGCATTGGGGCTTCGTGCTGCGCGGTCAGTTGACCACGACGGACGCCGCAGGGCGCCAGGAGACCGTGAAGACCAATGACTTGTTCTACTGGCCTCCCGGCCACAACGTGCGCGTCGATCAGGATGCCGAAATCGTGATGTTCAGCCCCCAGCAACAGCACACGCATGTGATCGATCACATGATCGAAAAAGTGAAGGGGTAGAACTTGCGCGCCCTACCTCGCGATTGCTCGCAATTTCATGCGAAGCCGCGTCACGCTGCATTTCCCATGGGCGGCATCTTGTCGAATTTCGGCAGGGCAGGATCGAGGTGGTCCCAGGCGTGACCGCGCACCGCGTAGGTGACCGCTTGCGGCTTGTACCGGCTCGGGTCGTCGAGGCTCGCTGCGTGGACGGTGAAGACATCGGGCATTGCCGCAAACGTCATGTAGACCGGTGACCCGCAGGTCGGGCAAAAGGCTCGGGTCTTCACGTTGCCACTGTCGCCCACCATGTCCCACCGCGTCGCATCACCGGTCTGCTTCGCGCCTTGCCGCGCAAACGTCAAGTAGGACCCGTGCCCGGTGCCGCTCTTGTGTTGGCAGTCAAGGCACTGGCAATGGTTCTGGAACAACGGTTCGTCGGCAATCTCGAAGCGGATCGCGCCGCAGGCGCATCCGCCGGTGTAGGCCTTGCTCATGTCTTCTCTCCGAGTGGATTCAGTGACCGGTTCATCGCGATGACCTCGGCATGGGCGTCGGCATGGGTCGGCTTGTCGGCATACAGCCTGCCATATCTGTCTCTCCATTCGCCGTCGCGTATCTTCTCTGCCTTGCCCTTGACCGCTACGCTGATTCCCTCCAGCGTCTTTGCCGCGTCGTAGTCGCAGCAATAGGCAGGCGTAGAAGGTTGCTGCCGCCAAGAACCCTCCAACGAACCGCCATCGACCGGATCGAACCCCGTTTCATTTACCAGTCCCATGACGATCTGTTTGGCCCGATCGTCATCACCCGCGACGGGAATCGCCAGCCGATCTGGCGAGCCTTCGGGACTTCCCAATTCGCGCAGAGAGTGGAAGAGGATGCTGTTGAACGCCTTGAAAATGGGTCGGCCAAGCTGCTTCGATACCCAGACGCCCTCCGGCACACCGGCGTCAATCGCCGCAATGTGCGGGTCGCGCACCTCGGGGTAATAGTTCCCCGTGTCGATGATCACCACGCCTCGCGCGGCCCGGTCGAACAGGTCGTCGGGCAGCTTCGCAACAGCGGGAAAGGGGATCGACAGCAACACGACGTCCGCGCCATCCACGGCCCCGTAGATATCGGCAGCATCGGCCCCGATCTCATCCGCAAATTGCTTGACTGTGACCGGGCCGCGCGAATTGGCGACACGCACACGGTGACCGTTCTCGCTCCATCTGCGGGCGATGGTTGCCCCCATCTCACCAATGCCGATAACGCCGATCTTCATGATTTCAGCCTGCCGAAGCCGAGCGGGGAAGCGCGCGGCCCGTCTCGAGAAAGGTCTTGAGATTCGAAAGCACCGTCGGCCAGCCGCCGGAGATGCCCGCCAGCATCTCGGGGTCGCGCTCGAGCTCGTCATGCGTGACCGTCAAACGAATCAGCCCGTCGACATACGGTTCGATGTCGAATGCAACGCGCGAATGCTTCGTGTCGTCCTTAGCGTCGTTCGGTCTGGCCCAGGTGAACACCAGGCGGCGC
>JANNKZ010000375.1:0-1929 GCA_031396515.1 Gammaproteobacteria bacterium | reverse complement strand
ACGGCCCACGGGTTCTGCGCGGCGAGCGGCGCGGCGGACAACAAGGTGGAGACGAGGACAAATGCGGTGCGCGACCAGAGCATAGAACCTCCGAGGGGAAGGGATCATCGGAGCTCCGCCGAAGCTCGAAGGCGGGTGCGACAAATCCGGGCCTAATTATACGGGCGCGACCGGACCGCACAAGCGTACCTCCAGCGCCGCCAACTCCCGCCGCACCTGCTTCACCGCCGGCCGGTCCCGAGGTGATGCGGGTGCCGGGCAAGAAACCGACTGCCCTTCCTGATTGAAGGGTTCACCTATGTGACCGGAATAGACCTGAAAGGAGTGGTGGCCAGGGGCGGAATCGAACCACCGACACGCGGATTTTCAGTCGCGGGGCGCCATCACTCGGGCAGCTTCAGCTTCCTCAGAAACGCCTTGTAGCGCGGATCGCCGATGAGTCCGCGCATCAGCCGGCTGGCCTTGATCTCCGAGACGCCGCCGTCGCGCTGGTTATAAGCACGCTCGAGCCACTCGAATGCGAGATCGGCCTCGCCGCGGAACGCGTGCACTCCGGCGATCTGGTAGGCCCAATTTTCGGCGTGCTTGTCCTTCAGAACCGCCAGCGCCGCGTCGGACTCCCCGCGCCGGCCAAGCGCATGAAATGCGAGCGGCAATCCAAAGAGCCGCCAGAGTTCCTCAGTCTCCTGCTGCATCTCCCGCAAGGCTGCGTCGGTCTTGCTCTGCAGGAGGAGGGCCCGCCCGAGCGCCTGATGCCTGAAGGCCCCGTCGGGATCGAGTTCGAGGGCTTTGCGAAACGCGGCCTCGGCCTCCGTGTCGCGGTCGACTGCAAGCAAGTTGAAGCCGAGGTTGTTGTAGGAACCCGGCCGCAGCGGATCACGCTCGATGGCCTTGTTCCCCAGGTCGATCGTTTCGCTCCAGCGTCCCAGGATCGACGCTTGGCCGGCGACGCGCCTGAGGGCCATGGCGTTGCCAGGCTCCAGGTCCAGGGCTTTGCGATAGCTGGCGTCTGCGGCCCCCCAGTCCCAATCGTAATGGCTCTGGATCACGCCCATCGCCAAATGCGCGTCAGCGAGCTGGGGATCGAGTGCCAGCGCCTTCTCCGCGGCCTCGCGCGCCCGTCGATAAGCGTCTGCGACCGGCACGTAACCGTTGTCGGCCTGAGACGAGTATGCCTCCGAGAGACCCGCCCAGGCCGGGGCGTAGCTCGGATCGCGTTCGAGTGACCGCCGGAAGTACCCGATTGCAAGCTCGAGCTCCTTGCGACCGCGCCGGTCGAGGAAGAAACGTCCCTGCAGCGCGAGGTTGTAGGCTTCTGGATTCACTGGCCGGGAGCGTGTCACAGACGTCGTGCCGAGCAAGGTCAGCTTCAGCGCCTTGACCACTTCGCTGGCAATGTCGTCCTGCACGACGAAAATGTCGTCGAGCGTGCGATCGTAGCGCTCCGACCAGAGGTGGGAACCATCGGCCGCCCGGATGAGCTGCGCGGTGATTCGCACCTTCTCGCCCGACTTCCGCACGCTGCCCTCCAGGATGTGCGCGACGTTGAGCTTCTCGCCGATCAACCGCAGGTCTTCGTTGCGTCCCTTGAACTGGAACGACGAGGTGCGCCCGATCACGCGCAGTTCGGGCAGCTTCGCCAGCAGGTTGAGCAACTCCTCCGACAGGCCATCCGCGAAGTATTCCTGGTCCTTTCCCGCACTCATGTCCGCGAACGGCAGCACGGCAATTGACTTGTCGTTCGGCGCAACAGCCGCGACCGCGGTTGCCGACTTCACCGCAGGCGCGTCGCCAACGCTTTGGTAGTACCAGAAGGACGCGGCGCCCAGTGCCAGCAGCAGTGCAGTGAGGGGAATGGCGAACCGGCGCACCAGTGACGTACCGCTTGGCCGATTAGAACCAAAGCTTCGGGCGCTTAGCTCAATTGCC
>JANNKZ010000054.1:0-2444 GCA_031396515.1 Gammaproteobacteria bacterium | reverse complement strand
CAGCACCGGCAGGTGCAACTCCGCCGCGGCGAACACCGCGATCTCGCGCGCCTGGTTGTAGCCGCGGCGCGCCTCGCGCGACGGAAAGAGAGGCACCGGCACGATCGCATCCACGGACGGCCGCCCGCGCTCGGCGATCCGGCGTCCGAGCACGGTGCCGAGAATCCGGGCGCTCGCGATCTCGCCGCCGTACTTCAATAGATGGATGAGCTCGACCAGCGGGAACTCGTAGCGGTAGGGCGCGAAAGCGGCGTCGAATCCCGCGTGGCGGCCGCCGCAGGCGGCACAGGCCGCGGCCGGAGACAACAGCGGCATCGCGCACGCCTGGCAGGCCGGGAAGTTCTGCGGAAAGTCTTCCTCGCATCCCCGGCAGAGGTCGAGTGCAGGCCTTTGGCCGGGGTCCAGGCAGAGCCGGCAGGTGGTTGGAAAAAGCCCATGCAACAAGGACTTGGCCACGCCGTAAACCTGGCGAAGGCGGCTAGGTTGACAGTCCATCAGGGCATTCCAATACTGCGCCACGACCGCAGCCTGCGACGGATTTGCCGGCACGGTCGGCGGGTAAAACGCCCGATTCGGGGAGCAATGCGATGCAGGCGAACGGACATTCATTCGGGGCGGTGCGCAGCGACTGGACGCTCGAGGAAGTGCGCGCACTGCATGCGCTGCCCTTCAGCGACCTCATCCACCAGGCACAGACCGCGCATCGCCGCTATTTCGATCCAAACCAGGTACAGGTCTCGACGCTGCTCTCGATCAAGACCGGCGCCTGTCCCGAGGACTGCGCCTACTGCCCGCAGAGCATCCGCCATGACACGGGCCTCGCGCGCGAGGCGCTGATGGATCCGGCCTCCGTGATCGAACGCGCGCGCGCGGCCCGCGACAGCGGCGCCACGCGCTTCTGCATGGGCGCGGCGTGGCGCAGTCCCAAGGACCGCGACCTCGACCCGATCGAGGTGATGGTGCGCGGCGTGCGCGAGCTCGGCCTCGAAACCTGCGCGACGCTCGGCATGCTGACGCCGTCGCAGGCAGGGCGCCTGAAGGCCGCCGGCCTCGACTATTACAACCACAACCTCGACACCTCGGAGGCGTTCTACGGCGAGGTCATCACCACCCGCACCTATCAGGACCGCCTCGACACGCTGGCGGCGGTCCGTGACGCCGGCATTCACGTTTGCTGCGGCGGCATTCTCGGGATGGGCGAGACCGGAGAGGACCGCGTCGCCTTCCTGCACACGCTCGCGACGCTCGATCCGCATCCCGAGAGCGTGCCGGTCAACAATCTCGTGCAGGTCGAGGGCACGCCGCTCGCGGGCAGTGCGCCGCTCGATCCGATCGAGTTCGTGCGCATCATCGCGCTCGCACGCATCCTGATGCCGCGCTCGCACGTGCGCCTCTCCGCCGGGCGCTCGACGATGAGCGACGAGATGCAGGCGCTCTGCTTCCTCGCGGGCGCGAACTCCATCTTCTACGGCGAGAAGCTCCTGACCACGGGCAATCCGGATACCGTTAGCGACCGGGCCTTGTTCGGCCGGCTCGGCATCCGGCCCGAACCCGCCGCCGCGACGGGCTGAGCCATGCCGATCGCGCCGATCGACTTCGGGCCGCTGCTCGCGGACCTCGATGCGCGCGGGCTCTACCGGCACCGACATGTCGTCCGGCAAGCGGGCGGCGCGGCCGCCGACATCGAGCTCGACGGCCGTCCCTGCGTCGATTTCTGCAGCAACGACTATCTCGGACTCTCCACGCATCCGCGCGTCGTTGCGGCGCTGGCGGCAGCCGCGCGCGTGCACGGCGCCGGCGCGCGCGCCTCGCATCTGATCACCGGGCACCAGACCGAACACGAGGCGCTCGAACGCGAACTCGCCGCATGGACGGAGCGCGAGCGCGCGATCCTGTTCTCGACCGGATACATGGCGAACCTCGGCCTCGCGGCCGCGCTCACCGCGCGCGAAGACACGATCTACGGCGACCGCCTCAATCACGCCTCGCTGATCGACGGCGGCCGCCTGTCGCACGCGGCGATCCGCGTCTATCCGCACGCCGATGCTGCGACGCTCGATGCGCTGCTTCAGGAGCAGTCTTCCGGCCGCGCGCTGGTGCTGACTGACGGCGTGTTCAGCATGGACGGCGATCTGGCGCCGCTGCCGGAGCTCGCCGCCGTCTGCGCGCGGCGCGGCGCTTTCCTCGCGGTGGATGATGCCCACGGCCTCGGCGTCATCGGTGCCACCGGCCGCGGCTCGCTCGAACACTTCGGCCTCGGCGCGCGCGAGGTGCCAGCGCTCGTCGGCACGCTCGGCAAGGCCTTCGGCAGCTTCGGCGCCTTCATCGCGGGCAGCGCGGAGTTGATCGAGACCCTGATACAGCGCGCGCGCACCTACATTTATACGACGGCGCTGCCGGCCCCGGTCGCCGCGGCCACCCGCGCGGCGCTCGCCGTTGCCGGC
>JANNKZ010000551.1:0-8140 GCA_031396515.1 Gammaproteobacteria bacterium | reverse complement strand
GGGTCAGCGCCTCGCTGGTCGAATGGCAATGCCGCCTGGCGATCAACTATCTGATCACCGACGCGAAGCGCGGCGAGCGGGTCGCGCGCGCGCGCACGGTGCAGGTCGCCGTCCTTCATTCCACGGGCGAACTCCAGTTTGTGCCGCCGCCGGATTTCCTGCGGCGCATCGAAGCGAGCCTCGCCGGTTTGCGCACATGAGCCTGCCCGAGCCGTCGCTGCTGGTTCCGCACCAGGGCGACGCCCTGCTGCTCGAATCAATCGACGCCGTGCGTCCCGACGGGCTCGACGCCAGCCTCCGTGTCCGCAGACTGCCGCCGTTTTCACAGGACGATGGCGCGCTGCCCGCGTGGATCGGACCGGAGATCATGGCCCAAGCCATTTCGGCGTTCGCGACCTGGCGACTGGGACCGCCGTACCGGCCAAAACCCGGACTGCTCCTGGGCGTGCGGCGCTACATTGCAAGAGTCTCGGAATTCGAACGCGGCGCGCGTTTGACGGTCACCGTGCGCGAATCGACCCGCGATGATTCCGGAATTGCCGTCTTCGACTCTGTCCTCAGCGCGGATGGCGTCGAGGTTGCGGAAGCCATGCTGACCGTATTGCAGCCGGAAGATGTCCTGGCAACGCTGGCGGAACAACTGGCATGACCGGGCGCATCCTCGTCACCGGGTCGAGTCGCGGGATCGGGCGCGCGATCGCACTGCGGCTTGCGGCTGACGGCTACGACCTTGTCCTGAACTGCCGCAACCGCCTCGAACGGGCGCAGGAAGTCGCGGAAGAAATTCGCCGCGTCGGGCGGTCCGCCACGATCCTTGCATTCGACGTCGCGAATCGCGACGCCGCACGCGCAGCGATCGACGCGGACATTCAGAGCAACGGCGCGTACTACGGCGTCGTCTGCAACGCGGGCATCGTTTCGGACGGCGCATTTCCCGCGCTCGAGGACCGCGCATGGGACGACGTCCTGCGCACGAATCTCGACGGCTTTTACAACGTGCTCAAGCCGGCCGTCATGCCGATGATCCGCCGGCGCGCGCCCGGCAGGATCGTCACGATTTCTTCGGTCGCCGGCATGATCGGCAATCGCGGCCAGGTCAACTACAGTGCGGCGAAGGCCGGGATCATCGGCGCCACGAAAGCGCTTGCCGCAGAACTCGCTTCGCGCGAGATCACGGTCAACTGCGTCGCGCCGGGCCTCATCGAGACGGACATGATCGGCCCCGACACGCCGGTCGCAAAGATACTCGAGTTCATCCCGGCCGGACGCATCGGCAAAGCCGAGGAAGTCGCCGCCGTCGTCGCTTTCCTGATGTCGCCGGCGGCCGCATACGTCACGCGCCAGGTCATCGCGGTCAACGGCGGCCTGTGCTGATGCATCGCGTGGTCGTCACGGGCATGGGCGGCGTTACGGCATTCGGATCGGACTGGGACGCCGTCAGCGCGCGCCTCAGGGCGCGCGTGAATGCGGTGCGCTACATGCCCGAGTGGGACGCCATGACGGATCTCGCCACGCGCCTCGGCGCGCCGATCGACGACTTCGAACCGCCGAAACGCTGGTCGCGCAAGCAGTTGCGCAGCATGGGGCGCGTATCGCAGCTCGCTGTGCGCGCGAGCGAACTCGCGCTGGCCGACGCGGGCCTGCTGGACGACGCGTCGATCCGCGACGGCCGCATGGGTGTCGCCTGCGGATCGTCTGTCGGCAGCACGCCGGACATCCGGCACTTCGTCGAGATGCTGCAGACCGGCCAAACCGGCGGGCTCACCGCCAATTCCTACGTCCGCATGATGCCGCACACGGCGGCGGCCAACGTCGGCATTTTTTTCGGGCTGACCGGGCGTCTCATCCCGACCTCGAGCGCCTGCACGTCCGGCAGCCAGGGCATCGGCTATGCCTGCGAGGCGATCCGGGCCGGCCGCCAGGCATTGATGCTGGCGGGTGGCGCGGAAGAATTGTGTCCGAGCGAGGCGATTGCGTTCGATTTCCTCTTCGCGACCAGCCGGCGCAACGATCGCCCGACAACCACGCCCCGGCCCTACGACCGCGACCGCGATGGCCTCGTCGTCGGCGAAGGCGCGGCGATGTTCGTGCTCGAGGACCTCGACCACGCTCGTGCGCGTGGCGCGCGGATTCATGCGGAGGTCGCCGGATTCGCCAGCAATTGCGACGGCGCGCACGTGACGCGTCCGATGGAGGGGACGATGCAGCGCGTGATGGAGCTCGCGCTCACGGATGCGGGGTTGGCGCCCGGCGCCATCGGCTACGTGAACGGTCACGGTACCGCGACCGAACACGGAGACATCGCCGAGACGCGCGCCACCTCCGCGCTGCTCGGCAACCGTGTTGCGATCAGCTCGCAGAAGAGCTATCTCGGCCACACGCTCGGCGCCTGCGGCGCGATCGAAGCGTGGTTTACCGTCGAGATGATGAGGGGCGGCTGGCATGCGCCGACGCTCAATCTCGACAACGTGGATCCCGGCTGCGGTGATCTCGATTACATCACCGGTGCCGGGCGTGAGCTCGACATCGAGTACGCCATGAGCAACAACTTCGCCTTTGGCGGCGTCAACACCTCCCTGGTGTTCCGTCGCAGCGATTGACGGCGATCATCCGGAGGGAGCGGCAATGACGATGACATCCTGCGTGAAGGGTCTGGTGCGTTCGGCGTGCCTGTTGCTGGTGCTGGCGTTCGGCGGCTGCGTCGCCGGCCAGTCGCTGCCGACGGCCTACACGCCCCCGGTTACGGCGACGGCGCAAACTGCCGCCGCGGACAGGCAGGGTTCCGTGCGGATCGAAGTCACCGACGACCGTCCGTACGTGACGAGCGGCGACAAGCCGCCGCATTTCATCGGCAAGTACCGCGCCGGCTTCGGCAATCCGTGGAACGTTTACACGGAGAACGACGAGCCGCTCGCTGCGATCTTCATGCGCGACCTCTCGGCCGAGCTTGCCGCCCTCGGCTACGACGTCCGTTCGGCCGTGCCGGCAGACCGCTTGCTCGCACTGTCCATCGTCGACTGGAACTTCGACGGATACCAGAACGGAAAAATGTGGTACGAGTTGCGCGCCACGGTCCGCGACGCCACGGGCAATGTCGTTGCAACGGACACGGTCCGCGATGAATCGAAGATCAAGGGGACGTTCTGGATGGGAGCGAAGGGCGGCTTCGAGCGCGAAATGCCGAAGCTCTACGCCGCCGCCGTCGCCCGGCTGGTGCGCGACAACCCGACGATTTCCGCGGGCCTGCGCAGCGAACGCAAGTGAAGCCATTGCTCGCCGGGATCACCACGTTGCGATGATGGCGCGCCTCGCCGCCGACGTCGCCCTGACCGCCGTCGATGGAACGCTGGTCCACCCGGCCGAGTTCCGGGCCGAGGCCTTCGCCGCTGCCGCCGCCCTGCACGGCGAAACCGGCTTCATCAACCTGTGCGAAGACCGTCGCAAGTTCCTCGTTGCGTTCGCCGCGGCGCTCCTCCGCGGCCGCACTGTCCTGCTGCCCTCGTCGCGCGCGGCGGCCTCGATTGCCGAGCTGCGCGCGCGCTATCCGGGCTGCGTGATCGTCGACGATTCTTTCGTCGTCGCCGGCCGCCCGCCATGCAATTGGCAGGAATGCGCCGACGACTTCATCGCCGCCATCGGCCACACGTCGGGATCGACGGGCGCGCCGATCGCGCACGCGAAGGGCTTCCGCAGCCTGGTCACGACGACCGCGCTCAACGACGGGGCCATTCGCGCGGAACTCGCGAGCCAGCGGCAGTCCGGACGCCCATGGATCGTCGCGACGGTTCCGTCGCAGCACATGTACGGACTCGAGACCTCCGTCCTGCTGCCCCTGCTTTGCGGATACGGGCTTCACTGCGGCAAGCCGCTGCTGCCCGCGGACGTGGCTGCCGCGCTCGCGGCCGTTCCCGCGCCGCGCGTGCTGGTCAGCACGCCGGTGCACCTGCGTGCGATTGCGGATTCCGGCGTCGACTTTCCCGAGGTTGCCATCGTGCTGTCGGCGACGGCGCCGCTGTCGTTCGCCCTGGCGGCACGGATCGAAGAGCGGCTGCGTACCCGGCTCATCGAACTGTTCGGTTCGACCGAGACCTGCGTGATCGCGACGCGCAGGACGGCGCACGAGGACGGTTGGCGGCCCTACGCCGGCATCGCACTGGCGGCCCGCGCCGACGGCACGACGGTCAGCGCACCGTGGCTGGCGCAGGACCAGCCACTTCACGACATCGTCGAAATGCGTGACGACGGGACATTCGCGGTTGTCGGCCGCGGCAACGACATCATCGAAGTGGCCGGCAAGCGCGCCTCGCTCGCGGACCTGACGCGACGCCTGCAATCGATCGATGGCGTTGCAGATGCCGTCGTGTTTCAGCCGCCGGTTGCGGAAGGCGGCGTCGCCGCGCGCTGCGCGGCGCTGGTCGTCGCCCCGGGAAGGACGCCGCGTGAAATCGCACGCGCCATGCAGCAACGAGTGGACGCGGCCTTTGTGCCGCGACCCATCGTCATCGTGCCCAGCCTTCCCCGGAACGAGGTCGGCAAAATGCCGCGGGAGCAGCTGGTCGCGGCGCTCGCTACTTCAGCTTCACGACCTCGCCGCGGAAAGTGACGCCCGACATCAGCGCGCCGCTGCCGCACTCGTACTCGGTCGCGCTCTTGACGGTCACTTCCCGATAGAAACTTTCGATGTTGATCACCGCATTACCGCCGAGTTCCTTCGCGCGCGCCTGAAAAGAAAGCATTGCGGACAGGAACGTCCACTCGCAAGCCTCCTTGTCGGTCCGTCCCACGCCGCGCGTTTTCTTGTTGCTCTGGAAGACACCGAAGTTCTTCTCGACCGGCGGATGCGTGCTATCGCCGAAATAGAAGGTGACTCCCTGGTTGAGCTGGGCCTTGGCTTCCGCGCTGTTCAACGCATCGGCAACTGGCCACGTGTTCTTGGTGTCGCGAGCGCCCGTTTCCGCAGCCGCGAAGAAGCCGAACGCGATGAAGCCGGCGATCAGTGCCAGCAGCGGTTTCTGCGATTTCATGGCAAGTCCTCGGGGTGCGTGCCGGAAGTCATAACGCGGACGAATTTGCGCCGCCTAAGTCCACAGACATTCAATTTCCACCAGAAGCTCGCTCCGGCAGATGTCGGCCTCGATCAGCAGGGGCGACTCGCAGCCAGACAGGCCGGCACGAACCGCATCTGCGATTCCACCGAGGGCGGCCGGCTTTCGCAGATAGACCTTGATGCCGGACGGCATTCCGGCGCCGCCGCCCGCGCAATGCAGTTCTCGCAGGTTCTCCAGCGTCTCCTCGACCTGCGCCGCCAGGTCGCCGTCGTGCCTCGACTCGTGCCCGACGATGCTCGACGTGCCGGAACCCATCAGTTCGCCGGTCTCGAGGCGGATGGCGCGGGCGAATGACGGCGGATTCGGCCCGTATTCGCGCGGATACCGGTACGCACGCACCTGCCGCGGGTTTTCGATCGGGCGGCCGGGTTCACTGCCGGCGAGCCAGCAGACCTGGACGCGCCCGGCAGGGCGCGTGCGCCCCACGGCGGTCGCCGCCGGCAGCCGGTCCGATGGCAGGTCGCCGAGCCCGCGCGCCCTTCCGGCGCAGAACAGCCGGTAGCGTTCGCGATCGCCGTCGCCGCTGTTGATCGAATCCAGGAAATTCCAGACACGCAGCAGGTGCGGCTGAGGTTGTCGGCTCTGGAACTCCCGAATCTGCCGATAGGCGAACTCGGCCGCGGCCGTGATGCCGGAGAAACGCCCCTCGTCGAGATCGAGGATGCCGAACAGGTACGCGGGGTGCGCGCAGAAGCGGATCGGGCCGTCGATACCCGGCGTCGCCCGGCCGGGCGCCCGCCACAATTCGATCGCTGCCTGGCCGTCGGCTGCCGCAAGACCCGTGTGCAGGACGCGCGGGCCGCCGACCCCGCCGGTCGGTGTGCCGTAGAGGAATGCCGCGAGCACGTCGTCCGCCAACCGCTCCGGCAGGCTGCGCATGAACTCGACGCGCGGACCCATGATCCGGCTCGCCACGGCGCCCATGTCAGGCCGGGTCTTGCCGCGTCGTCCCGCCGGTGAACTCTGCCTTCTTGCGCCGGCGGCGATTGCGACCGTAAGCGAGCGTCGCGCGCAGGCTGCGGAGCGACGACAGGTAATACAGAAGTTTGTATGCCGTCAGGCGGCGCCCGATCTCCGGCGTGCCGAAGACGTCACCCGCGAGCATCGAGATCACCGCCTGCTCCATGCCGAAGACGTTGCGGGGACTGGCAAACAGCTGGCGCGTCGCCGGCGAGTTGAACCGCTCGATGAACCAGGACAACGAGCGCAGCCCCGCCCACACCTCGCGTTCATAGTCGCGCTGCAGGCGCCGCTCGAGATCCGGTTCGTCGAGAACGCGATCGATCACTTCCGCGGCGCGCTCGGCGGCGCGCATCGCGAGGTACACGCCGGTCGAGAAGATGGGATCCACGAAGGCGCCCGCATCGCCGGCCATCATCCAACGCGGTCCCGTCAGCCGGCTGCACACATATGAATAGTTACCCGTGGCATGCAGGTTGCCGACGACTTCGGCCCTGGCCATCCGCTCGCTCGCGCCCGGAACGCCGTCCAGCACGGTCCGCAGAAAATCGCCCGGCGGCTCGCTGCGATTCTTGAAGAGCCACGGATCCGCGACGATGCCGACGCTCACGATGTCCTCGCGAAGCGGGATCATCCACGCCCAGCCGTGTTCGTGCGCGTAGATGCTGATGTTGCCCGCGTCCTCACCGGACCGGCGTTCGACGCCGCGGAAGTGCGCGAACAGCGCTGCGCTGCGGTGGCGGGGATGCTTGCGCTTCAGCTTCAGCACGCCGCCCAGGAACGCATCCCTCCCGGTCGCATCTACGAGATAGCGCGCGCGCACGGCGAGTCTTTCGCCTGATTCCGATTCCGCCTGTGCCGTCACGCCGTCGGGCGCGAACTCGACCTGGCGAACCCGCGCGCCTTCGCGCGCGTCCACGCCGAGCGTTGCGGCATGGCGGAACAGCAACTGGTCGAACTCCTCGCGCTTGACCTGGTACGCATACGGAGGCGTCTTGCCCAGGGCGCGGCTGAAGCGGAACACGTTGTAGCCGCCACCGTCCATCGTCGGGAAATCGGCGCCGAGCTTCAGGATCCCGATCTCGCGCACGCCCTCGAGGACCCCGAGCCGTTCGATGATCGGCATGTTGGCCGGCAGCAGCGACTCGCCAATGTGAAACCGCGGGTGATGATCGCGCTCGAGCAGCAATACCGAGCGGCCGCGGCGCGCCAGGAAAGCCGCGCTCGTGCTGCCCGCAGGCCCTCCACCGACTACCAGCACGTCGCATTCGATCACGCGCGGATTGTAGCCGGATCGGTTTCCGGCAGGATATGATGCCGCGCGAAAATGCCGTCACCGCAGACTCCCGCCGAACGGGCGCTCGCCGAAATGATCGTCGCGGCGGTCAACCTCGATGACCTGGATCCGGGCGACATTGACCCCGAAGCGCCGTTGTTCAACGAAGGCCTGGGACTCGACTCGATCGACGCACTGGAGATTGCGCTCGAGATCTCGAAGCGCCATGGCGTCCAGTTACGCGCAGAAGACGCCGAGAACCACCGCATTTTCGCATCGCTGCGGGCTCTGTCCGCCTTCATCGAGAGCCGACGGGAGCGCTGATGCGTGCGTTGCCGCTTGCCGTCAGTGCCGTCACGGTGACGTCGGCGCTCGGCGCCGGTTCCGCCGCGCAAGCCGAAGCACTGCGGCAGAGGCGCGGCGGATTGCGGCGCAACGACTTCACGACGTCGCCTCTCGAAACCTGTATCGGGCGCGTCGCCGGACTGGAATCCAGCCCCGTTCCCGGGCGTTTCGAGCGGCTCGACTGCCGGAATAACCGCCTGGCCTGGCTGGCGCTGCAGCAGGACGACTTTCTCGATGCCGTCGCCGCGGCCCGGGCGCGTCACGGCAGCGGGCGCATCGCGGTGGTCGTCGGCACCTCGACGGCGAGCATCGGTGCAACCGAAGAGGCCTACCGCGCAATCGCAGCGACCGGAAGCGTTCCGGCATCGCTGAAGGAACCGATCCTGCACGTCGCCCATTCGCTCGGCCGCTTCGTCCAGGACGCGCTGGAACTGGACGGCGCTTGCACGAC
>JANNKZ010000537.1:0-4835 GCA_031396515.1 Gammaproteobacteria bacterium | reverse complement strand
CGACCGGCACTTCGAGCGCCGGCTTGCCGTGGGGCGAGTAGTGCAGGCCGGCCAGCGAATCGGCGGCAAAACCGAGGCACCGCAGGCCGTCCCGGAGCAGACGGCTGCCGATGAGCGAGCGCTGGCGATCGGGAGTCTCCGCCCGGCCGGCGAGTTGCGCGCGGCGAGGGGCGGGGAGGCCTGCCAGCCACTCGGCTTCGAGTCCGGCGGGCAGCGCGGTTTCCTCGACGAACCGGACGATGAGAGTGGCGGGCGCCGTCATGGCCCACAATGATAAAATCTTTTCCGCCCGGTCGCGTGCTGCTGCACGTGCGGGCCCGCTGAGGGACCGCATGGCGCGATTCGACACGCTGACCGCCGCACTCGATGCGCAATCGCGCGATGACCGCAGCGTCATTTTCATCGACGGCGACGACCAGCAGCAGGCCCTGAGCTTTGCGGCGCTCGGGCGCCGCGCGGCCGGCCTGCTGGGCGCCCTGCAACGGCGCGGCGTGTCCGCCGGCGACGCGGTGATCCTGTTCGTCGAGGACAACCAGTCGTTCCTGGAAGCATTCTGGGCCTGCATTCTCGGCGGCTGCGTGCCGGTGCCCGTCGCGGTCGGCGTCAACGACGAAAGGCGCCGCAAGCTGCTCCGGATCTTTGGGCAGTTCGACGGCGCCTGGGTTTACAGCACCGCGCGGACCATGGAGCGCCTTGACGCATTCGCGGCGGCCGAAGGACTCACCGACGCTCATGCACGCATGGCAGCGCGTCTGCTGCTGGCCGGCGCGCTCGACCTGGCCGGTGGTGCCGGCAACGCCACCAGGCCCGCACCCGACGACGTCGCACTGATCCAGTACTCCTCGGGATCGACCAGCGAGCCCAAGGGCGTGGTGCTGACCCACCGCAACCTGACCGCGAACGTTGCCGCGATCATCGAAGCGACCGAAATGACGGACCGGGACCTGGCCCTGACCTGGATGCCGCTCAGCCATGACATGGGCCTGATCGGGTGCCACCTGACCGCCCTGGCCGCCGGGGCAACGCACGCGGTCATGCGCACCGATCTGTTCGCCCGCCGCCCGCTGCTGTGGCTCAGGAAAGCCGCGGAATTGCGGGCAACCGTGCTGTATTCGCCCAATTTCGGTTTCCAGCACTTCTTGAAGCAATACGGTCTAAAGGGGTCGCCAGGCCTCGACCTGTCGTCCGTGCGCCTGATCATCAACGGCGCCGAGCCGATTTCGGCCGAACTCTGCGATAGATTCCTGCGCGAGATGGCGTCTAACCGCCTGCGTGCCGGGGTCATGTACACGGTTTACGGCCTGGCGGAGGCCAGCGTCGCGGTCAGCTGCCCCAAGGCCGGCGCAGCGATGGAGATCATGTATCTGGACCGTCATGGATTCAGCGTGGGCCGGGCAGTCCGGCCGGTGACGGCGGATAATCCGCAGGCCTCGGCGTACGTGAAGCTGGGCCGGCCGGTCGCCGGAACGCGGCTTCGCATCGCGAACGAGGACGGCGCGCCGCAGGACGACGCCGTGCTGGGGCGCGTGCTGATTCGCGGCGAGAACGTCACGCGCGGCTACTATCGCGACGAGGCGGCCACCGCGCGCGCCTTGACAGCCGACGGCTGGCTCGATACTGGCGATCTCGGATTCCTGACCGACGGCCAGCTCGTGATCACCGGCCGCTCGAAGGACATCATTTTCGTCAATGGGCAGAATTACTATCCGCACGACCTTGAACGCATCGCCGAGCGGCTTCCCGCGATCGAAACGAACAAGGTCGTGGCCGTCGGTGCGCGCAATGCGCGAACCGGCACCGAGGATCTCGTGATGCTCGTCCTGCACCGCGGCGATCTCGCTGGATTCGTGCCGATCGCCCGCGAGTTGCGCCAGCTGATTAATCAGCAGACCGGGCTGGAAGTCGCCCAGGTGCTGCCGGTGACGCAGATCCCGAAGACCACCAGTGGAAAGCTGCAGCGTCACCGGCTGGCCCACGACTACGAACTGGGTGCCTTCGATGCCATCGTCGCCGAGCTGGAGCCGCTGCTCGACCAGGCGGACGCGGTACCGCCAGCGGAACCGGGGGGTGCCCAAGGGACTGCCGGCCAGCTGAAAGCGATCTTCGACCGGCTGAATCCGGGCCGCCAGATCACCGTCCACACCGACCTGTTCAAGATCAACCTCAATTCGCTGACGCTGGCCCGCCTGCACGAGGCCATCGACCGGGAGTACCCCGGGCGGCTCGAGGTGAGCGACCTGTTCGACCACCCGACGCTCGCGAAACTTGCGGATTGCATCGATTCCCGGCCGGCCTGAACGGCCCCCAATACCAGACACCGGTTACAGAATGATTGCCAAGTCGTTGTCGAGAAACTACATTTGCGCCAGCATGAGGGCGGTCGCGGGGCAGGTTCGGCCATGCGCGACCGTTTTTTGGCTTCCCAGGGAGTACCACTGAGTGGACGGCGACAGATCTTCAGGCAGTCCTGATATCCCTGAGCGCGTGCCAACGCCGACCGCCAGCGGCATGCCGCTGCGCAGCGCCGACTTCAGGACACTGACGGAGGCACTCGACTACGCGGCCCGGGGCCGCAGCGGCGCCAACTTCTATGACGGCCGCGGCGAGCTGTCAGTCGTACTTCCGTATTCCGAGTTGCGTAGCCGCGCGGTCGAGCTCGCGCGCCGCTTGCGGCGATTCGAGCGCGGCAGCCGCGTCGCTCTGGTCGCCCATACCCATGCCGATTTCCTGGTGATGTTCTACGCCTGCCAGTACGCGGCGCTCGTCCCTGTGCCGCTGCCGGCGGCAATGAACCTTGGCGGCCGCAAGTCGTTCATCCGTCACCTGCGCCAGCTGCTCGGCGACTGCAAGGCGGCCGCGGCATTCGCGCCTGCTGAGTACATCGAGTTCCTGCAGGAGGCGACGAACGGCCTCGACATTGAACTGAGCGGGACGATGGACGATTTCATGGCGCTCGAGCCGGCAGACGACCTGCCCGCGCCGCCGGAACCGCAGGAGCTCGCGTACCTGCAATACACGTCCGGAAGCACGCGGTTCCCCCGCGGCACGATGATCACGCAGGCCGCGGCGCTCGCGAACCTCGAGGACATTTTCAACCGGGGTTTCCCGCTGACGCCGACGGACCGGTTCTGCTCGTGGCTGCCGTTCTACCATGACATGGGTCTGGTCGGGATCGTGCTGGGCTGCATCGCGACCCAGAGATCGGTGGACTACCTGGCCAGCCGCGATTTCGCCATGCGTCCGCGTCTCTGGCTCAAGCTGATGGCGCGCAACCGCGGCACCGTGTCGTTCGGCCCGCCGTTCGGCTATGCGTTGTGCGCCCGCCGCCTGCGGCCGGGCGATGCGGAAGGGCTGGATCTGTCGGCCTGGCGGATCGCGGGCGTCGGCGCGGAAATGATCCATACCGCGTGGCTGCAGGGCTTCGCCGACGCGCTGGCGCCGGCCGGCTTCGACGCGCGCGCGTTCCTGCCCTGTTACGGCATGGCCGAATGCTGCCTGGCCGTCAGCTTCTCGAAGGTCGGTGCGGGCGCCGTCGTCGACAGCGTCGAAAGCGAAGCGCTGTCGTTGAATGGCGAGGCGCGGTCGGCGTCGACGGCCGATGCGGCGCGCAAGGTCAATTCATTCGTCAATTGCGGCGTGCCGCTGCCGGGATTCGAGGTCGAGATCCGGGATGCCGGGGGCCGGTCGCTGCCGGATCGTCAGTGCGGACGCATCCACGTGCGCGGTCCCAGCGTCATGTCCGGTTATTTCGACAATCCGGACGCGACCCGCGAGGTCCTGTCCGAGGACGGGTGGCTGGATACCGGCGACCTGGGCTACCGCGTCGACAGCGCGCTGCACGTCACTGGCCGGGCCAAGGACCTGCTGATCATCAACGGCCGCAACATCTGGCCGCAGGACATCGAGCATCTCGCCGCGCAACAGCCCGAGCTTCGGGCCACGGACGCCTCTGCGTTTTCGGTGACCGCCGAGGATGGCAGCGAGGTTGCGGTGCTGGTGGCACAGACCCGTGAAGTGCAGCCGGCCCGGCTCGATTCGCTGGCAGAACGGCTGCTCCAGGCGATCTACTCCGAGTTCGGCATCCACTGCATGATCCAGCTGGTGCCGCCGCACACCCTGCCGCACACCTCGTCCGGAAAGTTGTCGCGGAGCACCGCGCGCAAAGATTTCCTCGAGCGCCACCGCGTGGCGGTGGATGACACGGGGACGCGGATCCCGGCGCTCCAGGCCGCGGGCTGATGCCCCGGCGGCCGACGCCCCGATGGCACTAGAGTCCGCAACGGTCGAGCGGGCAATTCGCGATGCGTTGAAAGTCGTGCGACCCGCAGGCGGAGCGATCGACGGCGGCGCCGACCTGGTGCGCGAAGTCGGCCTCGACTCCGTGCTGGTCATGGACCTCATCATGGAAATCGAGGACCGCCTCGACCTTTCTATTCCGGTCGAGCTGATCGCGGATGCCCGCACGGTGGATCAACTCTGCGCCGGCATCGTTCGGCTCGGCGAGGAAACCCCGCGTGAGTCTGTTTGACAAGTTCGCGCCGCTGCGCGCGCTGCAGGCGGAACTGGGCGGCAGCGGGCGAGTGCCCTCGATCGCGACGCCGATGGACGACGTGCACTCGGCAACCGCGGCGACCATCGGGGGACGCCGCGTCGTCCTCGCGGGCACCAATAACTACCTCGGCCTGACGTTCGACTCCCGTTGCCGCGCGGCGGCTATCCGCGCGATCGAGTCGCTCGGCACCGGCACGACCGGCTCGCGCATGGCGAGCGGCAATTATCGCGGCCACCGCGAACTCGAGACCGCGATCGCCGCGGCCTTCGGCTGGCCCGCCGCG
>JANNKZ010000535.1:0-1650 GCA_031396515.1 Gammaproteobacteria bacterium | reverse complement strand
GCCGGCAATCTCGCGCGGCGCGGCTACGCGCTCGATCTCGAAGCCTTCACCGCTCTCGAAGCCAAGCGCAAGGAAGCCCAGATCGCGGTCGACGCGCTACGCAACGAACGCAACACGCGCTCGAAAGCGATCGGCGTCGCGAAAGGGCAGGGGCAGGACGTGGCGCCGCTCCTGGCCGAGGTCGAATCCCTGGGCGCGAAGCTCGCGACCGGCGAGCAGACGCTCAATCGCCTGCAGACGGAAATTGACCGCCACCTGCTCGACATGCCGAACCTGCTGCACGACAGCGTGCCGGCGGGACGCGACGCCTCGGCGAATGTCGAAATCCGCCGTCACGGCGAGCCGCGCCGGCTCGACTTCGAGCCCGCCGATCACGTGGCGATCGGCGAGGGTCTGGGCGGGCTCGATCCGGTCGCGGCGAGCCGCATTTCCGGCGCCCGCTTTGCCGTGATGACAGGCCCAGTCGCGGCGCTGCACCGCGCGCTCGCGCAGTTCATGCTGGACCTGCACGTGCGCGAGCACGGCTACCGCGAGGCCTGGGTGCCTTACCTCGTCTCGCGCCAGACGCTGACCGGCACCGGCCAGCTGCCGAAGTTCGAGCAGGATCTTTTCAAGCTGCAGCGCACTGAAACCGAGAGCGAGCTCTTCCTGATCCCGACGGCGGAAGTGCCGCTGACGAATCTCGCCGGCGATCGTATCCTCGACGCGGGCGAATTGCCGCTCAAGCTGGTGGCCCACACGCCCTGTTTCCGCTCGGAGGCAGGCTCTTACGGCAAGGACACGCGCGGACTGATCCGCCAGCACCAGTTCGACAAGGTGGAGCTGGTGCAGATCGTGCGCCCCGACCAGTCCTATGCCGCGCTCGAGGAGCTGACCGGCCACGCCGCGAAGGTCCTCGAACTGCTGCAGCTCCCGTACCGCGTGATGGCGCTCTGCGCCGGCGACATCGGTTTTTCGAGCTCGAAGACTTACGATCTCGAGGTCTGGCTGCCGGCCCAGGGCGCCTTTCGCGAGATTTCGTCGTGCAGCAATTGCGAGGGCTTCCAGGCGCGGCGCATGCAGGCGCGCTGGCGCAATCCCGAAACCGGCAAGCCGGAGCCGGTGCACACGCTCAATGGATCGGGTGTCGCGGTCGGTCGCGCGCTGGTCGCGGTGCTCGAGAACAACCAGCAGGCCGACGGCACGGTCGCCGTGCCGCAGGTGCTGCGATCCTACCTCGGCGGCGTCGAGAAGCTGAAGCCGGCCTGATCAGTCGTCGCCGGCGGCGCCGAGCAGGTGCATCAGGCTCGAGAACAGGTTGTAAATGCTGACGTAGAGCGTCACGGTCGCGAGAATGTAGTTCGTCTCGCCGCCGTGGATGATCTCACCCGTCTGATACAGGATCAGGCCGGACGCCAGCAGCACGAATGCGCCCGATACCGCGAGCGACAAGTACGGCATTGCGAAGAAGATCGCGATCAGGCCCAGCAGGAAAGCGGTCAGGATGCCGACGAAGAGAAATCCGCGCATGAACTGGAAGCGCTCGCCGCTATTGATCGCGTAAGCGGACAGCGAAAAGAACACGACCGCCGTCAGTGCAAGCGAAGTCAGGACCACGGAGTGGCCGTTCGGAATCGCCTGCAGGTAGAAGCCGATGATCGGCCCGAGCGT
>JANNKZ010000521.1:0-2678 GCA_031396515.1 Gammaproteobacteria bacterium | reverse complement strand
TCGACCGGCAGTACTGGCCGGCCTACGAGCTGCGCCGCACCGCGACCGGCTGGCACCGTACGCCGATCGAGTGATGCAGGCCGACCAGATCGAGCGAGCCGTCCGGCTGCTGAACGCGGGCGAGCTGGTCGCGTTCCCGACCGAGACCGTCTACGGCCTCGGCGCCGATGCCGACGATGCCGCGGCGGTTGCGCGCATCTTCGCGGCCAAGGGCCGCCCGGCTACCCACCCGCTGATCGTGCACGTGAGCAATCTGGCGGCCGCCCGCAGCTACGCCGGCGAGCTGCCGGACTCGGCCGTGCGCCTGGCGGAATCGTTCTGGCCCGGGCCGCTGACGCTGGTCGTGCCGAAGTCGGCACGTGCGCTCGCCGCCGTTACCGGCGGCCAGGACACGGTCGCGCTGCGGGCGCCCGCGCACCCGGTCGCGCGCGCGCTGCTTGCGGCTTTCGGCCGCGGCATCGCCGCGCCGTCGGCGAATCGCTACGGGCGCATCAGCCCGACGCGGGCCGACGACGTGCGCGAGGAACTCGGACCGGCCGTCGCCCTCGTGCTCGACGGCGGCGACTGCGAGGTCGGGCTCGAGTCCACGATCGTCGCCTGTCTCGACGGGCGCGTGACGCTGTTACGGCCGGGCGCGGTTTCGCGCCCGCAGATCGCCGACGTGGTGGGAAAGGTCTCGGAAGCCGATGCCGGCGCGCCGCGGGCGCCCGGCCGCGAGCGCTCGCATTACGCGCCGCGCACGCCGCTCGCGATCGTCGGCGGGACGGAAATGAATCGCGAAATCGAAAGCGCGCTGAAGCGCGGCGAGCGGCTGGCCGTGCTGACCTACGCCGTTGCGCCGGTCGCGCCCGACCGCATCACCTGGCGGCCGCTGCCCGCGGACGCCGCGCGCTACGGGCATGCGCTCTATGCGACGCTGCGTGCCCTCGATCGCGCGGGCGCAGCCAGGATCCTGGTCGAGGCCGTGCCGGCAACCGAGGCCTGGGCCGCGGTCGCCGACCGGCTCGGTCGTGCAGCGGGCACCGGCTTCGATGCCGGCGTGCCGGATGCGACGTGATCAGCGGACCCGGACGCTCACGGTCAGGAGCGCATTGATGTCGGTCAGGCCCTTCTGGTCGAGCGTGCCTGCCGCGAGCTGCAGTCGCAGCACGTTCAGCAGGTAGTCGTAGCGGCTGCGCGCATAGTTGGTCTGCGCTTCGAACAGCCGCCGGCGCGCCTCCAGCACGTCGACCGACGTGCGCGTGCCGACCTCGTAGCCGGCTTCTGTCGCCTGCAGCGCGGTCATCGCGGATTCCACCGCCTGCTTCAGCGACTGCACGCGCGCGACCTCGGAGTTCACGCCGAGATAGGCGTCGCGCGTCTCGCGCTCGGTCTCGCGCGCGGTGCGCTCGAGGCGCTCGCGCGCGGCGACGTGGCGGTAGCCGGCCTGGCGCACGCGCGACTGCGTGACGCCGCTCGAGAAGATCGGGACCGTCACCTGCAGCGAGATCGTGGTGTCGTCACTTTCAGACGTCGCAAGGGTATCGACCGGAGCGGCCGGGCTGACGGTGGTCGTGACGTCGAAACTGGATTCGAAATCGCCGTGCGTGACGACCAGGTCGAGACTCGGGAAGTGTCCGCCGCGTTCGAAGCTCATGTTCTGGCGCGCGATGTCGGCGGCGAGCCGGCTCGAGATCAGGCGCGCGTTCTGCTCCATCGCGAGCTTCACCCAGTCCTCGGGGCTCGCCGGGTTCGGTCCCGCGAGCGGCATGTCAGCGCCGGGTTTTTCCAGTTCGTCGTAAGTGTCGCCGGTCAGTTCGCGCAGGCGTTCCTGCGTGGTCGCGAGGTTGCGCTTGGCCTGGATCAGCGCGGCGGTCGCCTGGTCGAAAGCGGCCTTCGCTTCCTGCACGTCGGTCACCGCAATCAGGCCGACCTCGAAGCGCTTGTCGGACTGCTCGAGCTGGCGGCCGATCGCTTCGTGCGCCGCAGTCGCCGCCTCCAGCGTATCTTGCGCCGCCAGCACATTGAAGTACGCCTCCGACGTGCGAAGGATCAGGTCCTGCTGCGCGGCATCGTAATCGGCCTCGGCCTGCGCGGTTTCCGCGCTGGCGCGGCGCAGCGTCGCCCAGTTCTGCCAGCTGAAAACGCTCTGGCGCAGCGTCACGCTCCAGTCGTCGCTGTCGCCGTCGCGATCCTGGTCCACGAGTTGCGCGGCATCGGGCGGGTCGACGTCGACGCTCAATGAACTCGACTCGGTTTCGTTGTGGCGGGCGTTGCCATTGATCTGCGGCAGCAATCCGCCGATCGCCTGCGGGCGCGATTCGCGCGCGGCGAGCCGGAGCGCTTCCGCCTCACGGATCACCGGATCGTTGGTGAGGGCGCGCTCATAGATATCCTTCAGGTCCGCGGCCGCGGCGGAAAAGCTCGTCAGGCTCGCGGCGGCGAGGATCGTGTGGACCAGGATTCGGGTGTTCATGCAGGGACATTCCTTCGCAAAAGGAGGGCAGGTAGGAGAGCTACTGTATTAGTAGTGTATATCACCAACATACCCACGACAATAGGGACCGGTCAGCGGGAAGAAGTGGAATCAGCAGTTAATATCCGGCTAGAAGCAAGTATCAAAGTGGTTCAGAACTTGAATTTGGACGCAGCTGACGCGTTCACCAGGGGCTCAATCGAGGTTTCGAACAGCACCTCTC
>JANNKZ010000508.1:0-3774 GCA_031396515.1 Gammaproteobacteria bacterium | reverse complement strand
GCCGGCACCACAGCGAGCAGGATTCGCCGGTGCGCTTCAACCGGGAGATCCTGCAATTTCTGGATGCCCAAATCCCTGATTAAGGTCCGATTCAGGTAGGCGGGCAGAGACTGGCTCCACGCACCCTGAGGAGGAGCCATCATGTTGAAGACCACACTGACTGCTGCGGCGCTGGCGATGCTGCTGGCGGGGCCGGCATTCGCCGACGACGACGATGACCGTCGCCGGGGTGACGACCGCGACCGCTACGACCACCGCTATGACGACCGCTACGACGACCGCTATGACGACCGCTATGACGACCGCGATCAGGATCGCGACGGCCATCCGGGCAACGGCAACGGGCGCGGGAAAAAGAAAGGCCATGCCTATGGGCATGACCGCGACCACGATCGCGGCCGTGACGACAACGACTGGAATCGTCGCCGCCACGACAACGATTGGAATCGCTACGACCGCTGGCGCAATGACGGCTGGCGTTACGACCGCGGCAACGACGACTATTACTGGCGCCGTGGCAACGACTGGCGTTTCGTCCCGCCGGCGCGCTACCGCGCCGACCGCGGGTACCGGTCGGGCTATGAGCTCGCCTGGCGCGACTTCGACCGCTACGGCCGGAACGACCGGAACTGGCGCCGGCGTGCGCAGCAGTCCCGTCTGGACTTCGGCTATCGGGCCGGTTACGACGCGGGCTGGCGCGATGCGCAGCGCTACTATCGCGCGGGCAACCGTCCGCGCTACTGGGCGCAGGATCCGTTTGGAAGCTGGTTCTTCGGCTTCCGCCAGAACGGCTGACCTTCGAGGCAAGAAAACCGGCCCGCTTGCGCCCTGGCAGGCGGGCCGGTACACAGGGTGGAGCTTTACGAGGCGACCACCCGAATGGAACTCAAGACCCTCCGTGAACGGCTGACGGCGCTCGACGCCGAATTGCTCGGACTGATCGCCGAACGCCAGCGCCTCTCCGAGGAGGTCGCGAAAGCCAAGCGCGCAACCGGCCTGCCGACCCGCGATTTCCAGCGTGAGAAAGAGGTGCTGCTGAACGCGCGCGCGGCCGCGGAAAAACTCGGGCTGTCGCCGTCGGTCGCCGACCAGCTGCTGCGCCTCCTGATCCGCAGCTCCCTCGCCACCCAGGAACTGGCGCAGGTCGTCGCGCGCGGCCAGGGCGCCGGCCGGCGCGCGCTGGTGATCGGCGGCGCCGGCAAGATGGGCCGCTGGTTCGTCGAGTTCCTCGCCTCGCAGGGTTTCGCCGTCGAGATCGCGGATCCCGCCGGGACGGCGGGTGCGCACAAACTGCGCGCCGACTGGCAATCCGATGATCTCTCGCACGAGGTGATCGTGGTAGCGACGCCGCTCGGCATTACCGCCGCGATCCTCGAGCAGCTCGCGCGCCATCGGCCGCCGGGCCTCGTGTTCGACATCGGCTCGCTGAAAACTCCGCTGCGGGCCGGACTCGCGGCGCTGCATCGCGCGGGCGTGCGCGTCTGCTCGCTGCATCCGATGTTTGGTCCAGACACCGACCTGCTCTCGGGCCGCCACGTCATCCACGTGGACGTCGGCCGGCCCGATGCGGTCGCCGATGCCCAGAACCTGTTTGCGTCCACGATGGCCGAGCAGGTGGTGACGAACCTCGACGATCACGACCGGCTAATCGCCTACGTGCTCGGCCTTTCGCATGCGATCAACATCGCGTTCTTCACGGCGCTCGCCGATAGCGGAGAGGCGGCGCCTCGGCTGGCGCGGCTGTCGAGCACGACTTTCGATGCTCAGCTCGCGGTGGCCTCGCTGGTCGCAGGCGAAAGCCCGGCCCTCTATTTCGAGATCCAGGCCCTCAACCAGTACGGGGGCGAGTCGCTGGCCGCGCTCGCCGACGCCGTCAGGCGCCTCCAGGCCATGGTGGCGGGGCAGGACGCAGCAGGCTTTGCCCGCCTCATGCGCCGGGGCCAGGCCTACCTGCAGGACCGTGCCGCCGCCCGGCAGACCTGATATGCTTAATGAGAGTCATTCTCATTAACAGGTCGAGGCCACGATGCATTTGCGATGGATCCCTGCGCGCCTGACGACGCTCCTGCTGCTGACGCTCCCCCTGTTTGCCGTCGGCCCGGCGCTCGCCGCTGGCGAGCCGCTCGTGGTCTATACCGCGCGCAAGTACCAGCTGGTGGACCAGCTCTTCCAGGAATACGGCCGCGAGCGCGGCATCGAGGTGAAATTCGTCACCGACGACGGCGCCCCGTTGATCGCCCGGCTCACCGCCGAGGGGGCGAACAGCCCGGCTGACCTGCTGGTCACGGTGGATGCCGGCGACCTGTGGCGCGCGACCGAGGCGGGGCTGCTGCAGCCGGTGAAATCGCCGATGCTCGAAGCCGCGATCCCCGCGCACCTGCGCGATCCCGCCGGGCACTGGTTCGGCCTGGCCGTGCGTGCGCGCACGATCGCGTATTCGACCGAGCGCGTGAAGCCCGCCGACCTCTCGACCTACGCCGCGCTCGCCGAGCCGCGCTGGAAGGGCAAGCTGTGCCTGCGCAGCGGCAAGCATGCCTACAACCAGTCGCTGGTCGCGATGATGATCGGCGACCTCGGCGAGGAAGCGACCGAGCGCGTGGTGCGCGGCTGGATCGCGAATCTTGCGGCCGAGCCGTTCTCAAACGACACGCTGATGCTGAAAGCGGTCGCGGCGGGCCAGTGCGACGTCGCCATCACCAACAGCTACTACCTCGGACGACTCCAGAACGAGACGCCGTCGTTCCCGGTGCAGATCTTCTGGGCCGACCAGGGCGGTCGCGGCACGCACGTGAACATCTCGGGCGGTGGCGTGACGACGCACGCGAAAAATCGTGCCGAAGCGATCCGCTTCCTCGAATGGCTGGCGTCGCCCGCGATCCAGCAGCGCTTCGCCGCGGTCAACTTCGAATTCCCGGCGAATGCCGGGGTCGAGCCGCTGCCGACCGTCGTCGCCTGGGGGAAATTCCAGCCCAACCGGGTGAACGTCGGCACCATCGGCAAGACGCAGCCCGCGGCCGTGAAACTGATGGATCGCGCCGGCTGGCGCTGACCGCTTGCCGGCGGGGGCGCCTGATCGCATGACCTCCGTCATGAATTCCTCGCAACGTCTCGGACCGGCGCTCGCCGCGGTCGCGGTCGCGCTGCCGATGATCGCGGTCGTTGTCGCCGTCGTGCACGGTGCGACCGGCGCCGATCCGGAACTTTGGGCGCACCTGCGCGAGTACGTGCTCGGCCGCGTCGCCTGGAACACGATCGTCCTCGTGGTCGGTGTCGTCGTGATCGCGATGACGCTCGGCACTTCGCTCGCCTGGCTCACCGCCGCCTGCAATTTCCCCGGCCGCTCGTTCTTTTCCTGGGCGCTGCTGCTGCCGATGGCCATGCCGGCGTACGTGCTCGCCTTCGTCGCGGTTGCGACGCTCGATTACGCGGGCATCGTGCCGGTGACGCTGCGCGGCTGGTTTGGCGACGGGCTGTGGCTGCCGCCGGTGCGATCGGCCGCTGGCGTGATCCTCGTGCTCGCGCTTGCCGGCTATCCGTATGTCTACTTGATGGCGCGCGGTGCGTTCCTGACGCACGGCGCCCGTGCGCTCGAGGCGGCGCAGTCGCTGGGGCTCGGTCCCTGGCGGGGGCTCTTCCACGTCGCGATCCCGCTCGCCCGGCCCTGGCTCGCAGGCGGCGCGGCGCTGGTCGCGATGGAGACGCTCGCGGATTTCGGCGCGGTGTCAGTCTTCAACTACGACACCTTCACAACCGCGATCTACCAGGCCTGGTTCG
>JANNKZ010000470.1:0-1891 GCA_031396515.1 Gammaproteobacteria bacterium | reverse complement strand
GGACCGGCGTCGCGACTGCTGGCGATCGGCCTTGCCGGCGCGGACCAGGCGACGCTGGCCGACGCTTCGCACTCCCTCGTCGAACGATTACGCGACGACCCGTCATTCCGGAGTATCGTTAACGGCCCGACGGCGACCGTACCGGAATTCATCACCCGCTACCGTTACCTGCTGTCGCCCGCGATGGATCGGCGGCCGCTCGACGCGACCACGCTGCGAGTTGCGCTCCGCGATCGCCTGCAGGATCTCGCATCGCCGGCCGCGCCGCTGATCGAACCCCTCATGGCATCGGATCCCACCCTCGAGGTGCTGTCGATCGCGGAATCCTGGGCGCCGTCCCGGGCGCCGCAGGTCATCGACGACGCCTGGTTCGATGCAGCAGGCGCGCGCGCGCTGCTGGTTGCGCAGACCCACGCTGCCGGATTCGATCCTGACGGACAGCAACGGGCATTCTCAGCGCTCGAGTCCGCGTTCCGGGAACTTGCCACGGGCACTGGCATGCGGATGATCGTCACCGGACCCGGCCGGTTCTCCGCGCTGATGAAAGAGCGCACGCAACGGGAAGCGACCCGGCTCGGTTCGATCGCGACCGCGGGCCTGCTGGTGTTGCTGTTCGTCGCCTATCGCAAGCCACGAACCCTGATCCTGGCAGCGTTGCCGCTGGCATCTGCGGCGCTGGCGGGACTGGCATGCGTCAGCCTCCTCTACGGCGAGGTGCACGGCATCACGCTCGCATTCGGATTCACGCTGATCGGCGTGGCGCAGGACTACCCGATCCACCTGTTCAGTCACCAGTATCGCGGCCTTGACCCGCTCGCGAATGCGAGAAAGCTGTGGCCGACGCTCGCGACCGGTGTCGCAAGCACCTGCGTCGCGTACCTCGCCTTCCTGGCATCGGGAGTGACCGGGCTCGCGCAACTGGCGTGGTTCACCATTGCTGGACTCGCGGTCGCCGGCCTGACTACGCGCTATCTACTGCCCCGAATTACCGGAGAGGAATTCAGCGACACGGCGCAGGCGCCATACCTCGAGCGCGTCGAGACGTCGCTCGCACTGCCGACCCTGCGGCCACTTTCGTACGGGCTTGCCGCCGTCGCCTGCCTGGCCGCAATGTTTCTGGCACGCGGAGCTTTTTGGGAAGACGACCTTGGCGCTCTGACTCCGGTCCCGCGCGACCTGCTGGCCGACGATGCTGCGTTGCGACGCGAACTCGGTGCGCCCGATGCGCGATACCTGGCCGTGATCACGGCCGAATCGGCGGAGCGCGCGCTCGAGCGGCTCGAAGCCGCCTCGCCGGGACTCGATGCGCTGGTTGCAGAAGGCGCCATCGCAGGATTCGATCACGCGGCCCGCTACTTGCCGTCGATCGCGAAGCAGCGGCAGCGGCAGAACGGCCTGCCAGGCGCCGCGGCCCTCGAGGTAGCGCTGAAACTCGCACAACAGGGGCTGCCCTTCCGCGCGGATGCCTTTGCGCCATTCCTTGCCGATGTCGCGGGCGCGCGGGAGTTGGCGCCGCTGGAAGCGGGCGGACGAGGCGACAGCGCGATGACCGACCTGCTGAATGGGCTGCTGCATGAGCGCGCCGGCGAGTGGGCGGCGCTCGTGGCGTTCTCGGGTGTCAAGGATGCCGGTCGGATCGAAGAGTGGGCGGTCGCGGGCGAGTTGCCCCGCAAGCGGCGCGCGTCAGTCGCCACAGGCATCCACCAAAGGTCCTGCCAAAGCACCGACCAACGCGCCAAGGCGGTTTTTGTGTAAGATCAGTTCGGCGCGAGCTTTTTTTGATTCTGAAATCAACGCCGGTTCTGGTTTGTTTTGTTCTGTGATCAGCAGGACAGAAATTTTAGCCGGCATCAGACAGGGAGAAGAAGAGGTCATCAGGGGGCTTTTTAGT
>JANNKZ010000448.1:0-2478 GCA_031396515.1 Gammaproteobacteria bacterium | reverse complement strand
TGAAATCGGCGGGCAGCGTCGTCAGTTGCTGCGCGAGCCTGGCGAGGCGCACGGCCGGCACTGCGGTATCCGGCTTCTCCGACCAGTCCCCGGCGAGATACCGGCTCCAGTCCACGGTATGTCGGTTACCTGTCGTACCCGCGAATGCGCGGGCCTGCGGCCGTCCCTCGTCGAGCCCACGGCGGTAATCGTCTGCCATCGCAGCAACCTGCCCCTCGCCGAGCAGGCCGTCGTGCTCGAGGCGTTCGCCGTAGATCTGCCGCGCAGTCACGTGCTTGCGGATCGCCTGGTACATCAGCGGCTGCGTCGCCGCCGGTTCGTCCGCCTCGTTGTGACCGTGGCGGCGATAGCAGACCAGGTCGATCACGATGTCCTTGCGGAATTTCATGCGGTAATCGAGCGCGAGGCGGGCGACGAACACGACCGCTTCCGGATCGTCCGCATTCACGTGGAAGATCGGCGCCTCGATCATCTTCGCGACGTCGCTGCAATAGAGCGTCGAGCGCGCGTCGCGCGGCTCGCTGGTCGTGAAGCCGACCTGGTTGTTGATCACGACGTGCAGCGTGCCGCCGGTCGAGAATGCGCGCGCCTGCGAGAGCTGCAGAGTTTCCATCACGACGCCTTGCCCCGCGAAAGCGGCATCACCATGAATCAGGAGCGGCACGACGGTGGCGCCGCTGTCGTCGCCGCGCTGCTCCTGGCGCGCGCGCACCGAGCCCTCGACCACCGCATTCACGACTTCGAGATGCGACGGATTGAAGGCGAGCACCACGTGAACGTTGCCGCCGCCGGTGCGGAGATCCGCCGAGAAGCCCTTGTGGTACTTGACGTCGCCCGAGCCTTTCTGCGCCGCCGGGTCGACCTTTCCCTCGAATTCGGAGAAGAGCATCGCCGGCGACTTGCCGAGCACATTGACCAGCACGTTCAGGCGGCCGCGATGCGCCATCCCGATGACAATCTCCTCCACACCCGCAGCGCCGCAGCGTTGCACGACATCGTCGAGGAGCGGAATGAGTGCGTCGCCGCCTTCGAGCGAAAAGCGCTTCTGGCCAACGTAACGGGTGTGCAGGTAGCGCTCGAGCCCTTCCGCTGCCGTGAGCTGCCAAAGCAGGTTCAGGCGCTCGTCCTTGTCGAAACGATGATGCAGCCGGCCGTCCTGGAAGCGGTCCTGCAGCCAGAGCCGCTCGTCGCCGGTCGACACGTGCGCGAACTCGACGCCGATGCGCCCGGTGTAGATGTGCCGGAGCTGCTTCAGGATCTCGCGCAGCGTCATCTGCTTTTCCACGCCCGCCGTGCGGCTGCCGGTGTGGAATGACTGGTCCATGTCGGCCTCGGTCAGACCGACAGTGGCCGGTTCGAGCACGCGCGGCGTCGGGCGCTGCATCAGGCCGAGCGGGTCGATGTCTGCGATCAGGTGGCCTCGATGCGCGTAGAACTGGATCAGGCGCGAAACCGCGGCCTGTTTTTCGCCGTCGACCGCAGCGCCTGCCACTGCCGGCGCGCCGGGAATTGGCCGCGGCACCCGGCGCGGCGCCTCGGGGCGGCCGCCTCCGACCTGTGCGAAGAATTGCCGCCACTCCGGCTCGACGTCGGCAGGGTTCTGCAGCCAGCGTTCGTACTGAGCTTCGAGAAACGGCGCCTGGGCGCTCGAGAACGGGCTCGATTCGTACAATTCGCGCAGGGAACGGCTCATGGAGCTTGGAATTATACCGGACCGTTCCAGTGCTGAACGGTGGGTTTTCAGCGGCTTACGCGCGGAAGCTGGCGCCCCGGGCCGGAGTTGAACCGACGACCTCTCGCTTAGGAGGCAAGCGCTCTATCCACTGAGCTACCGGGGCGGCGCGCAGGGATGTTACCCGAGGACCGGCCGGATCGGACCGGTCCCCAGGCAACGAAATCGATCGGTCAGCGCTCTCAGGCAGCCTTGGCCGGATCGTTTGACGAAGGCGCGCCCGGGTCCGCCATGGCGGTCTCGACGGCGACGCTGGCGCGCTCCACCTGCTGGGCCGCATTCGTGACGAGCTGATCGGCAGCGCGCTCGACTGAACGTGTCGCCGCGCGCACTTTCTCGGCCGACTGACGGATCGCGGCTTGGGCCGTATCCCGAACTGTCTGGTTGCCCTTGCGCGTCATGGACGCGGCTTCCCGGGCGATGCCGCGCGCAGCGGTGCCGGCCGTGCTGCGGGCGACCCGGGCGACCGCCTTGCGGACGCTCGCTTTGCGGCGGACGGCCTTGGCCTTCCGGACGACGCGTTTCGCGCGCTTGACGACCTTGCGCTTCTTGACGGCACGTTTCGCGGCGACGCGCCGCTTGGCGCGTGCCGGACGACGGCGCGCGGGCTTCCTCGACTTCTTCCTGGCTGCCATCTGGGCTTCTCCGACTGAGGCTGAACGGGACAAAAGCCGCGGGAGCGCGACTCTGCGGTCACGCTAGGACGCAGTCCGGCAACTGTCAATCGGAGAACGGAGGAATTGGTG
>JANNKZ010000431.1:0-6074 GCA_031396515.1 Gammaproteobacteria bacterium | reverse complement strand
CTGATCCTGAACGGCGACACGGTCCTGACGGCGGACATCGTCCGCCGCCTGCTGGCGGCGCCGTCAGCGCCGATCACCGTAACGATCGACCGCAAGTCCGAGTACGACGAGGACGACATGAAAGTCTCCGCAGCCGGTGATCGGCTGACGGGGATCGGCAAAAAACTGGCCGCCGGTGTGGTCAGCGGCGAGTCCATCGGATTCCTGCGCTTCGACGCCGACGGCAGTGCGCGCTTCGTGGCCGAGATCGAACGCTGGATGCGCACGCCCGCCGGCACCGGGCTGTGGTACCTGTCCGCGATCCATGAGCTGGCCGCAGCCGGCGCCGACATCCGCATCCTGTCGATCGAAGGCCTTGCGTGGGGCGAAGTCGATTATCCGGCCGACCTCGCGCGCATGCAGGCCATGGCCGCGCATTGGCGCGCGCTGGAAACGGGAGGCTCCTCCCCGTCCGTGGCCGGCGCCGTCGGCTGAATCAGCCGCGCGCCGCAGCGGCCATGAGCCCCCGCGCGAGTTCGAGGTCCTCCGGCTTGTCCACGTCGATGGCGGCACGTCCATCGCTCATTTCAACCACCGCGATGCGCGCGCCCGACAGCCGGCCGAGACGCGCGAGTGCGTCATCGAGGCGCAAGCGCCCGAAACGATAGCGCAACGCGAATCCCGGCCCGAGCCGCAGCATCATCCGCAAGGGCCGGCGACGCTCGCTCTCGATCCGTTGCCAGATCTCGATGACGCCGCGCGCGGCGGCCCGTTGCATGAGAAACAGGTTGCAGCCGGAGAAATCGCCGTCGGCGAAATGCAGGTAGGTGCGGCGCGTGCCGGGCGCGGCCGCCAGCACGATCTCGCGCCGGGCGAGCGTGGCGACGGCGTCGGCTTCCGCCGGAGCGGCATCCAGCAGCTCGCGAATCCAGGCCGGACGCAGCAACGGGTGATCGGCGGTCGTCACCAGGAGCGGCGTGCCCGCGGCCGCGAGCGCCGCGGCGACGCTCGCGCTCGGGCCCGCGGCCGCCGGCAGAAATTCGACCGGCCGCCGGCAGCCAGGCGGGCGCAGGCCCGGCAGCGATGCCAGTACTTCCGGCCGTTCGATGGCGACCAGGATGCGGCCGGTTTCGGGTATTGCGTCGAGCGCGCGCACGACGTGCTCGATCATGGTGCTGCCGCCGACTTCGATCAGCGCCTTGTGCGTGACACCGGCGGCCGCCGCCAGCGGATCGCCGCCGGCACGCGTGCCGGCGAGCACCAGGGCCGTGTGCGTCTTCATCATGTGCGGTCGCATCGTTGCAGCATCAGAATGCCGATGACGATGAACGACGACGGCACCACCGCCACCGCGAACAGCGCCGGCAGGCGGCCGCTGGTCGCGAACGTCGACATCAGCCCGTCGACCAGCAGGAATCCGAGCCCGAGCCCGAGCGCCTGCAGCAGCGCGCCCCCGCCGGCGCCCCGCGACAGCATGCGCAGCGGCGGCACCGCCAGCAGCAGCATGATGAATGCCGCCAGCGGCGCCGTGAATGAACGGTACAGCGCTGCCTGGTAGTAGCTGAGCGGCCTCGCGGCGACGCGATCCCCGGCGATCACGTCGACCAGCGCCATGCTCGACAGATGGGGCTGCACGAGATCGAGGCGCTGCACGTCGTCGGGCCGGAGATTCGTCGGCCAGATCCGCCCCACTTCGCTCGAGCGTGCCAGCCGTCCGGCGGCGAGGTCGAGCTCCTCGACCTGGTCGAGGCGCCAGCGATTGACATCCCAGTGCGCGGACCGGGCCGAGATGCGCCGCGACAACAGCCCGTCTGCTCCGCGCAGATAAATTCGCAGGCCATCCAGCCGCCTGCCATCGGGACTCTTGCCGTTGAACGACACCGGGCCGGTGGTGGTGTGGACCCAGCGAGGCTCGGGCACGCTCTCGGGCAGGGCGGTCGCGTCCCACCAGCGTTTCAGCTCGGTTTCGGCCCGCGGCACCAGGTACTCCGACAGCGCGAAATGCAGCACGGCGAGCAACGCCGGCAGCGGCAGCAGGTAGAGCACGAAGCGCTTGAGGCTGATGCCCGCCGTGCGGATGGCGGTGACTTCGTGGCTGCGCGCCATCGCCCAGAACGTGGACATCGCGCCGAGCAGCACCGACAGCGGCAACGCGAGCACCAGCTCACTCGGCGTGCGCAGCATCGCGTAGTAAAGAAAGCCGCCGACGCCCAGGCCGCGATCGAGGATGTCGGTGGTGACGTCGAGCATTTCGAGCAGCTGCATCAGCGCCGTGAGCACCGCGAGGAGAGCGAGGACCTGCAGGCCCACGCGCCGCTGGAGATAACGCGCCAGCACGCCGGTCATTTCTTCACCTGGTTGCGGCTCCCGCGTCCCAGGCCTTCGAAAGCCGCCTCGATCGCGCGCACCGCGCGCGTGACCGGGTTGTCGCCCGGCCACGCGAGGCTCTGGCGGAAGATCCAAAGGCACAGCGCGCCGAACACGGTCCAGGGAATCCACAGCGCGGGCGCCGCCGCGGCGCGACCGCTTTCGGCCAGGCTCTCCCCGAATTGCAACGAGTGATTCAGGAACAGCAGCGCCAGCACCGCGAACACGACGCCGGGTGCGCGCTGTCCGCGCTTCGCCGCCATGCCGAGCGGAACGGCGAGCAATGGCAGGAACAGCACGGCCAGAATCCGCGCCAGCCGGCCATGCAGTTCGGCGGCAACCTTGCGGGGCGGTTGCCCGAGGTCCGCGCCCTGCACGCCGCTCCACAATTCGGGCAGTGTCAATTCACGCACGGATTCGCCGCGGGCGCGAAATGGCGGCGGCACCGGCGTGAAATCGTCGTTGATCATGCCCTGCGCGAAGCGCACCGATGACAGGCTCCGGTCGGCCTTCACGCGGACCATCAGTCCCTGCTCGAGTTCGAGCAGCAGCCGGCTGCCGTCGGCCGAGGGCACCAGGCGGCCGCGGGGCGCGGTCGTGATCTCCTCGCCCAGATCGCTGCGCCGCGCGATGAATACGCCTTGCAGGCTGCGGCCGTCGGCGGCGACGGCATCCGCGCTCAGGGTGATGCCATGCGCCGCCGACACGAAGCGCCGCTCCTCCAGCCGCGCATTCCAGCCCGCATTCAGCGCTTCATGGACGGCGACGTGGTAGCCATAGCGGCTGAGCGGCTGCAGGTAGCCGAACAGGTACACATTGAACCCGCATAGCAGCACGGCAACCGCGATGAACGGCATCGCGAGGCGCGCGATCGACCGGCCGGCACCCAGCATGACGTCGACTTCGTTGTCGTCGCCGAGCCGCGCGACCGCCATGAAGATCGCCGCGGTAAAAGCCGTCGGCAGCGCGAGCCCGAGGTAATGCGGCACCAGGTTGGCCGCCATCGTCAGGACCTGCGTGACCGCGGCGCCGCTCGCGGCCGCCAGGTCGAATAGGCGCAACAGCCGTTCCATGAGCTGGGCGATCAGCAGCACGCCGAGCGAAAGCGCCAGCGGTCCGCCGAGCTGGCGCAACGTGTAGCGGTCGAGTCGATCGGCGACCAACGGCCAGGACCGGGACACGGGCCGTCAGTCCCGGATGCGCACCCAGGCGCTGCGAAGCCGGTCGAGCAGCGCGTCGCGGGCATCCGCCTCCGGCGTCAGCGCGGCATCGAGGGCAGGCGGCCCCGGCCAGCCGGCATCGCGATAGTCGGCGCCAAGAAAATTCCTGGTGCCGTCATAACGCGGGATCACGTGAAAATGCACGTCGCGATCGACCATCATCAGCATCAGGTAGTTGATGCGTTCGTAAGCGCTCACTTCACGCAGGACGGACTCGACGCGGCGCACGACCTCGCGCAAGTCCACGAATGCCGCGGCGCTCAGTTCCGCGAATGCCGCCGCCGGTTCGCGGCACACCAGCACCAGCGATCCCAGCGTCGGCTGTTTCGGGCGCAGCAGCACCGTCCAGTGAGTGGATTGCGCGACGCGCGTCGCCGGATCGCCAAACTTGATCTCGGTCGGATTCGTCACGCAGACATTCTAACCACCCGCCGGTCGCGGCAGGCGCAGTCCGTAGCCGCCGGCGGACGCGAACGACCCGCTGGCCGTCGACCAGCGCCGCACCTCGACCTCCGCGAGCCGCGAACCGCCGGTCCAGGACAAGGTCAGGCGATGCCAGCGGGCGCCTTCGTCCCCGGGATTCGGCAGCGCCGATGACGACGGCACGCACAGGCAGGGTATCGGTCCGTGCGGACCCTCGATCGCGTCGAAACGCGCTTCGCGGGCGTGTCCATGCAGCACGAGTTCGGCGCCTTCGCGTCGCAGGACGTCCCGCAGCCGGGCGCGATCCGCCAGTGCCTTGCGCCAGGTCACGGCGCCCTCCGCCACCGGGTGATGCAGCAGGACGACGCGCAGCCGCCCCGCTGCACGCTCGGCGGCGAGTATCTCCGCCAGCCGCGCAAGCTGATCGCCGCCGATGCGGCCGCGCGCGAGGAGCGGTGCGGTCGGCCGCGCCGAATTCAGTCCGATGATCGCCAGCCAGTCGCGATGATGCAGCGACGGCCAGCCGCGCTCCGCGCGCGTCCAGTCGGCGAGACGGCCGAGACCTTCGCGTTCCGCGACCGGCACGAGCGCATCGTGGTTGCCCGGCACCACGCTGATCCGATCCGTTGGCGCGAGCGCGGCGAGCCAGAGTGCTGCGCGGCGGAATTCCTCGGGCAGCGAAAAATTGGCGATGTCGCCGGTCACGACGATATGATCGGCGCCTTGTACACGCAGGTCCGCCGTCAGCGCTTCGAGGATTTCCGTCCGGTGCAGCGCGCCGCGTCGACGCCAGGCCCAGGCACTGAGCTGACGCTTGCTCAGCCGCTGCAACGGCGACAGGGCTGGCTCGAACGGCAGATGCAGATCGGAGACATGCGCCAACGTGATCGTGCCCATCGCTGATCCGATCATGCCACAACCCTCGCCGCAGCCGGTGCGCGCAGTCGCGGGCCTCGTGGTCGGCAATTCGCCGTTGCGCGTCTTCGGCCTCCCCTCCGAGGAACGGCTGCGCCGGCAACTGAAGCGCGCTGGCGCGGCCAGCGATCCGCAGGCGGCCGCGCAATTCACGATGCTGCGCGCCGACTGGGTGTTCGACGATTCGCTGGTGCGCGCCCTCGCCGCGACGGGCGAAGACGTGGCGCTCGTCGCCGGCGACGGCGAATGCGTCGCCGCGCGCGTATCGGCGGCGCGCGCCGACGAAACCCACGCCGCGCTCGTCGCCGGACGTGCGCCGGCCGGTGTCCGCGTGTCCGGCATCCAGGATCTCACCGACGGCTATGACCGGGGGTTGCGCAAGCGCGAGCCGCCTTACCTGCTGCGGCTCGAGGCGGCCGCGCTGCCGGCGATCGAGCGCCGCGTGTTCAAGGCGGTGTACAAGGGCGTGACCGATCTCGTGACGCTGTATTTCTGGCCGGCGCCCGCGCTCGTCGTCACGCGCTGGTGCGCGCGCGCCGGCATCACGCCGCACCAGGTCACGAGCGCGAGCCTCGTGCTGGTGTTCGCCGCGCAGTACCTGTTCTGGAACGGTCACTACGTGACCGGACTCCTCGCGGCCTGGCTGATGACGTTCCTTGATACCGTCGACGGCAAGCTCGCGCGCACCACGCTCCAGTCGACGAAGTTCGGCGGCATTTTCGATCACGGGATCGACCTGATCCATCCGCCATTCTGGTGGTGGGCGTGGATCGTCGGCTTGCCGGCGGTCGGCCTGCCGCTCGCCGATTCGTCCCTGGTGCTGACCGTGATCGTCGCGTGCTACGTCGTGCAGCGCATCGAGGAAGGACTGTTCCATGTCTTCTTCGGCATCGCCATGCACATCTGGCGGCCCTTCGACAGCCGGTTCCGGCTCATCACCGCGCGGCGCAACCCGAACCTCCTGCTGCTGACGGCCTCGGTGCTGGTCGGTCGACCGGATCTCGGCATCCTCGTCGTCGCCGCGTGGAGTGCGTTGTCGTTGCTCGTCCACACCCTGCGCATGATCCAGGCCGGCATTCAGCGAACGAGAGGGCCGCTGCAGTCCTGGCTCCAGTCCTGAGCCGCCGCGCCGATGATGACTTCCTGTCCCTCAGGGATTTGACGTTGTAC
>JANNKZ010000428.1:0-5198 GCA_031396515.1 Gammaproteobacteria bacterium | reverse complement strand
GATGTTACCCGAGGACCGGCCAGATCGGACCGGTCCCCAGGCAACGGATTCGATCGGTCAGCGCTCTCAGGCAGCCTTGGCCGGATCGTTTGACGAAGGCGCACCCGGTTCCGCCATGGCGGTCTCGACGGCGACGCTCGCGCGCTCGACCTGCTGGGCGGCACTCGTGACGAGCTGATCGGCAGCGCGCTCGACCGAGCGTGTCGCCGCGCGCACTTTCTCGGCCGACTGACGGATCGCGGCTTGGGCCGTATCCCGTACTGTCTGGTTGCCCTTGCGCGTTATGGATGCGGCCTCCCGGGCGATGCCGCGCGCGGCAGTGCCGGCAGGGCTGCGGGCGACCCGTGCGACCGCTTTGCGAACGCTCGACTTGCGGCGGACGGCCTTGGTTTTCCGGACGACGCGCTTCGCGCGCCTGACGACTTTGCGCTTCTTGACGGCACGTTTCGCGGTTACGCGCCGCTTGGCGCGTGCCGGACGACGGCGCGCGGGCTTCCTCGACTTCTTCCTGGCTGCCATCTGGGCTTCTCCGACTGAGGCTGAAGGGGACAATAGCCGCGGGAGCGCGACTCTCCAGTCACGCTAGGACGCAGTCCGGCGACTGTCAATCGGAGAACGGAGGAATTGGTGGAGCGGAAGGGGATCGAACCCTCGACCTCTGCATTGCGAACGCAGCGCTCTCCCAGCTGAGCTACCGCCCCACATACGAGGGGCGGGATTGTAAAGAGCCACCGCCGGACCAGCAAGCAAGGCCAGACAGACGGCTGCGGGCAGTTGGTGTACCGTTCGTGACCCATGAGGGTGCGCGACGCGACTCCGGCCGACCTCGATTTCATCGCCGCGGCCAATACGGCGCTCGCTGCCGAATCCGAGGGCCAGGGCCTCGATCCCGCCTTGCTCCGGCCCGGCGTCCGCGCCGTGCTGAACGACCCCTCCCTGGCTCGCTATTACATCGCCGAAATCGACGGCCACGCGGCCGGGCAGCTCATGACCACCTACGAGTGGAGCGACTGGCGGAACGGCCTGTTCCTGTGGATTCAGTCGGTCTATGTCATGCCGGAAGCGCGTGGCTCCGGAGTCTTCCGCGCGCTATATGCCCATCTCGAGGAGCTCGCGCGGGCCGACGAGCGCATTTGCGGCATCCGCCTCTACGTCGATCGCGCCAACGACCGCGCGCTCGCGGTGTATTCGCGCCTCGGGATGCACCGGTCGAACTACAGCGTCATGGAAACGATCTACCGCGGACCGGAATCCCACGGCTAGGAAAGCCCATGCTGTCAGTTGGTGAACTTGCTCCGGACTTCGAGCTGCCCGACCAGGACGGCAAGCTGCGCCGCCTCACCGCGCTCGTCGATGGCCAGCCATTGATCCTCTACTTCTATCCGGCCGACTTCACGCCCGGTTGCACGAAGGAAGCCTGCGACCTGCGCGATCTGCACACCCGGATTCTCACGGTGGGCATGCAGGTGGTCGGCATCAGCCCGCAGGCGCCGGAGAGCCACCGCCGCTTCCGCGACGAGTACGGATTGCCGTTCCTGTTGCTCTCGGACGAAAAAAAAGTCGCGACCAAGGCTTACGGCGTCGACGGACCGCTCGGTATCGGCGTGCGGCGCGCGACCTTCCTGATCGGGCGCGACCGGCGCGTGGAGGATGCGGTGCTTGCCGACTTGCGGATCGGCCGCCACCAGGAATTCGTTCAGAAGGCGATCGCGGTCAGGGAAAATCGAAACGCGTGACGGCGGCGCGGCTGAAGCGCGGCACGGCCACCATATAGACGACGCCGAATTCGCTGTCGGCCATTTCCGGCACTTCCTCGCCGCTCAGTTCCTCGACAATTGCCGGCACCGTGTTCGAGTGGCCGACAATCAGCACGCGTCCCCCGCGAAATTCCCTGAGCGCCCGCTTCGCAACCTGCTCGGGATCCGCAGCCGGCACGACGATCATCGGGATGCCGAGCCTGTTGGCGAGCGGTTGAATGGTATCTCGCGTCCGCTTGAACTCGCTGACATAGATGCAATCGATGCCGAGGCCTTTCGGGGCACGACCGAACTGTTCGGCGAGCGCGGTCGCGCGGGCCTCGCCGGTCGGTGACAGCGTCGGATCGTCGGGCGGCGCGAGCGCTTTCTCGGCATGGCGCATGACGAAAACCGTGGTGGTCGAGGCGGCGCCCAGCATCCAGACCGCGGCGGCGACCACCACGATGCCCGCGAGCGCCGCGAGCCAGACCGGAGCCAGTAAAGGCCGCCGCCGCAAGCTCGCGTATTCTTTGCGCATGCGCGCGATGATACTCCCGCCTTGGGTCCTCCTGCTCGCGGCCGGCGGCAGCCGCCGCTTCGGCAGTCCCAAGCTCCTTGCCCGCCTGGCTGGGGAAACGCTGCTGCATCGCTCCGCTCGTGTGGCGCTCGGCTGCCGTGCCGCCGGCTGCGTCGTCGTACTGGGCGCGCAAGCGATCCGTCTCGAACGGGAGCTGCGCGACTTGCCGGTCGACGTCGTCGTCAACGGCTACTGGCGGCGCGGCCTGGCGTCGTCCCTGCGCACCGGCCTCGCGGCGTTGCCCCCGAATGCTCCGGCCGCGCTGGTGATGCTCGCGGACCAGGCAGCTCTTGGGCCGGCCGATCTCGAACTGCTGATCGCGGCATGGCACCGCCAACCGCGCGCAATCGTCGCGACGCGCGCGGGCGACGTGATCGGGCCGCCGGCCATCTTCCCGCGCGCTGCATTCCGCGACCTGAAACGCCTGCGCGGCGATGCGGGAGCCAAGGTGTTGCTCGAGGATCCGTCGCGTTCGGTCATCGAGATCGGCATCCCGAATGCGGCATTTGACGTCGATGTACCAGCGGACCTCGCCCGGTGTTCGCCGAAGCCCGTGATATCGTCATTGCGTCCGTAACGGGAGCAGTTCGTGAGCAGCACGTGGAAGGCGTTCGCCGGGTTCATGTGCGGTTGCGCGCTGATGGCGTCGGTGCTCGCGGCGGCGGCGCAGGAGCCTGTCACTGCGCCTGGCGTCACCGCGCAGACCGGCGCAACGCCTGACTTCGACACCCTGGCCAAGGAATTGCAGGCGCGGATTGCTGCACTCGACGCCATCGACCCGCTCCAGCCCGAAGTCCTGAATGTCCGCATGGATTACGCCCGACTATTGCACCAGCATTCCGCCGCGGAGTGCCTGCCGCAGCTCCAGACCGCCGAGCAGGTGCTCGCCGCGGTGCTCGGCGCGGCCGTCAGCGCGACGATCACCTGGCCGGATGGGCCGGGCGACGCGCACTCCCTCCTGCAGACGATTCAGAACGCCCAGGCCCAATGCGCGGAGGACGAGGCCACTGCGCACGCCACCTTCGAAGCCGCGATCCGTACCGGCGAACGGGCGGTCGAGCTGCTACGCGAGAACTGGGACTTCGAGGAGATGGCAATCGCGCAGTTCAACATCGCGTTTGCACGCCATGAACTCGGCGACCTGGACGGAGCGTTGCGCGATCTCGAACAGGTGCTCGACTGGGACCAGGAATTCGGATTTCGGGATGAGCTCGAGACCGACTACGCGACCTGGCTGCGCTGGCGGGATGGCAAGGAGCCCGATGCGGACGAAGTCGACCGCTTCGTGACGACCTTCAACCAGACCAAGGCGCGGTTCCAGTTCAAATGGCGGCCACATCGCTCGCACTGGTCGACAGAAGCATCGCGCGCGAATCTGAAAGACGGCGCGCTCACGGAAGTCACGACGCGCTACCAGACCAAGGTCGACGTGCGCAGGGATGGCGAGGACTGGGTACTGGCGACGACGCTCGATACGATGCCGACATTCCAGGCAAATGGCGGCGTGGGCGCTGCCGGCGCATCCGACCAAATGCAGTCCCTGATCGGCAGCCTCACGGCCGCGTTGCCGGAAATGGTCATAGCCTCCGACGGGACTTTCAAGACTCTACTCAACCTCGAACAGCATCGCGCAAACCTGCTGCACGAGGTGAAGCGCATGCTGGCCGAAGGATCGCAGGGCGCTGCCGCGGCGAGCGTAGCGGACGCCGAGCGCGCCATCGCGACCCTGCTGAGTTCGGAGCTTCTGACCACGCTCGCAGAGGGCCAGTGGGACATCGCGGTCGGCGCCTGGATCGGCGGCGAGTTCGACCACGGGGACTGGTACACCCTCACTTTTGCGGAGCCCCTGCCCGGCTTCACCGACAAGCCGGTATCGAAGACGATGAACTTCAAGGTCTCGCGCTGGCTGCCCTGCGGGCCAGGCCGCGACCCGACCTGCGTGGAAGTGCTCGTCAGGATCGCCCCAGACGTCGCGGCCATGAGCGACGCGATCGCCGACTTCGTCGCGCGGGTAATGCCGGCCGCGTCACAGGCCGAATTGAAAGAAGCGCTCCTGAACGTCGACTATGAATTCGACCTGCGCTACCGGCTTGTGACGGAGCCCGACACGCTGCGCCCGTGGTCGCTCGAAGAGCGCAAGTACATCTACGCGTCGTCACTCGAGGGCGGCAAGCGCCGCGTGCAGGCGCGGCGCGAACGGACGGTGGAGACCGGCAGCTACTCTGATTGAACCGGTGGCGGAGAGGGTGAGATTCGAACTCACGAGCCCCGTGAAGGGCTGCCGGTTTTCAAGACCGGTGCATTCAACCGCTCTGCCACCTCTCCGGTGCCTGCTGCGGGGCCGTAGTTTCGGTCCCGACGCCCCCCAGCCGCAAGGGATGCCCCGCCGCGGCATCCGCTATACTTGGCAGGCACCGAAACCCGGTGCCCGGAGGCTGCCATGGAACGCAATCCGATCGCGATCACCCAGACCGGCACGGCGCGCGAATCCGCGCTCACGACCAACCGGGTCCTGCGGAATACCTACTTGTTGCTGGGAGCGACGCTCACCTTCAGCGCGGCCGTGTGCGGCGTGTCCCTCGCCTTCAATCTGCCGCATCCGGGCATCTGGATCACGCTGGCGGGTTACTTCGGCCTGCTGTACGCCGTGCACAAGACCGCAGACAGCGCGCTCGGACTGGTGTCCGTCTTCGCGCTGACGGGATTCCTCGGCTACACGCTCGGGCCGATCATCGGCTTCTACCTGCAGGCGATTCCGAACGGCCACTCCGTGGTCCTGACTTCGCTTGCACTGACGGCGGTCGTGTTCTTTTCGCTGTCCGCTTACGCGATCAAAAGCGGCGAGCGCTTCCAGTTCATGCGCGGATTTCTCTTCGTCGGCATCC
>JANNKZ010000379.1:0-3248 GCA_031396515.1 Gammaproteobacteria bacterium | reverse complement strand
GACGTCACACGCCGTTCTTCAAGGGCTATCGCCCGCAGTTTTACTTCCGCACCACCGACGTGACCGGCAACATCGAGTTGCCGGAGGGCGTCGAGATGGTCATGCCCGGGGACAACATCAAGATGGTGGTGGAGTTGATTGCGCCGATCGCGATGGAGGAAGGCCTCCGGTTCGCGATCCGCGAGGGCGGCCGCACCGTCGGTGCCGGCGTCGTCTCCAAAGTACTGAAATAAGGAACGACGATGGCCACGAGTCAGAACATCCGCATCCGCCTCAAGGCGTTCGATCACAAGCTGATCGACACCTCGGCACGCGAAATCGTCGAGACGGCTCGCCGCACCGGCGCGACCGTACGCGGGCCCGTGCCGCTGCCGACCAAGATGGAGCGCTTCACCGTGCTGGTCTCCCCGCACGGCGACAAGGACGCGCGGGACCAGTTCGAGATCCGCACGCACAAGCGCCTGATGGACATCGTCAACCCGACTGACAAGACCGTGGACGCCTTGATGCGCCTGGAATTGCCGGCCGGCGTGGAAGTGAAGATCAAGTTGAACTGAGAATAGGGGCCGCTATACTGGGCGGCTTTTCGCGGGCTCGAGCAGGACAGCATCAGCCAATTGCAGCTGGTGCAGTGAAAAAAGGATATAAATCATGACCATAGGTCTGATCGGCCGCAAGGCCGGCATGACTCGGGTTTTCACCGATGCAGGCGATTCCCTGCCGGTGACGGTCATCGAGGCCCTGCCGAATCGCATCGTTCAGGTCAAGGACTCGAAGGCCGACGGCTATCGCGCCGTCCAGGTCACTTTCGGTACCCGTCGCGCCTCCCGGCTCACCAAGCCGGTTGCCGGCCATTACGCCAACCCGGGCGTGTTGCCGGGCGAGAAGCTCGTTGAGTTCCGCCTCGCTGAGGGCGAGGGCGCGGACCTCAAGACCGGCGCCGAACTCAAGGTCGACATGTTCAAGGAAGGCCAGGTCGTCGACGTGGCCGGCACGACCATCGGCAAGGGCTACGCGGGCGTCATGAAGCGCCACGGTTTCGCCGGCGGCATGGCGAGTCACGGCGCCTCGGTCGTGCACCGCGCGCCGGGCTCGATCGGCCAGCGTCAGACGCCGGGCCGCGTGTTCCCGGGCAAGCGCATGGCGGGCCGCATGGGCAATGCGAACCGCACCGAAGAAAACTTGAAGGTCATCCAGGTGGACGTCGAGCGCAACCTGCTGCTGGTCAGCGGTTCCGTTCCCGGCGCCCCGGGTGGCCGAGTCGTGGTGCGGCCGTCGGTGAAAGCCGCGGCGCAGGGCCGGCGCAAGCGCGTCGCCCAGCAGCAGAAGAAGTGAGCCGAGGGCGCAACGCATGAAGCTCAAACTGGTGAATGGCGGGCCCAAGGGCTCTGAAATCGACGTCAGCGACGCGACCTTCGGCCGTGAATTCAACGAGCCGCTGGTCCACCAGGTGCTGACGGCCTATGCGGCCGCGGGCCGCGCGGGCACGAAGGCGCAGCTGACCAAGGCCGAAGTGCGCGGCGGCGGCAAGAAGCCGTGGCGCCAGAAGGGCACGGGCCAGGCGCGCGCCGGCTCGATCCGCAGCCCGATCTGGGTCGGCGGCGGCCGTGCGTTCGCGGCGAAGCCGCGCAGCCACGCGCAGAAGGTCAACCGCAAGATGTATCGCGGCGCGATCCGCTCGATGTTGTCCGAACTCGCGCGCCAGGAGCGCCTGCTCGTGACGGCCGGGCTCGAACTCGAGGCGCCGAAGACGAAGATGCTGGTCGGGAAGCTCGCCGAGCTCGGTCTCGAGCACGTGCTGATCCTGGTCGAGGCCTATGACGAGAAGCTGCACCTCGCGGCGCGCAATCTCGTGGGCGTGGACGTGCTGCCGGTCGGCAGCCTCGACCCGGTCTCGCTCGCGCGCTACCCGAAAGTGCTGGCGACCGTCGGCGCGTTGCGCCTGCTCGAAGAGAGGCTCGCATGAACGCCAGGAAGCCGGGCAAGGACCGCCTGTCGACGATCGTGATCGCTCCGCACGTGTCGGAGAAGAGCGCGCGTATCGGCCTGCAGGGCAACCAGTATGTGTTCCGCGTGCGCACGGATGCGACCAAGCCGCAGATCCGCGCCGCCGTCGAACTGATGTTCGAGGTCAAGGTGGACAAGGTCCACGTCGTGAACCAGATCGGCAAGGCGAAGCGCTTCGGGCGCACGCCGGGCCGCCGCTCCGACTGGAAGAAAGCTTACGTGCGGCTCGCCGAGGGCCAGACGATCGACATGTCGGGCGCTGAGCGCGCCTGACCGCGTAACGGGATAGCACCATGGCACTGAAGAAACTGAAGCCGACTTCGCCGGGAACGCGCTTCCAGCTGCGCCCCGACCGCTCGCACCTGCACAAGGGCGGGCCCGTGCGCGCGCTCGTCGCGGGCCACAAGTCGACCGGCGGCCGCAACAACGTCGGCCGCCTGACGACCCGCCACAAGGGCTCGGGCCACAAGCACAACTACCGCATGATCGATTTCCGTCGCGACAAGGACGGGATCGTGGCGAAGGTCGAGCACCTCGAGTACGACCCGAACCGCTCGGCGTACATCGCGCTCCTGCTCTACAAGGACGGCGAGCGCCGCTACATCCTCGCGCCGCGCGGCGTGACGACCGGCGACGAGCTGCAGTCGGGCGCCGATTCGCCGATCCGCGCGGGCAATGCGATGCCGCTGCGGCACATCCCGGTCGGCTCGATCGTGCACAACATCGAACTGAAGCCCGGCAAGGGCGGCCAGATCGCGCGCGCCGCCGGCACCTCCGCCTCGTACTCGGGCCGCGAGGGCAGCAACGCCATCCTCCGCCTCAAGTCCGGCGAGACCCGCAAGGTCAGCATCGAGTGCCGCGCCACGATCGGCGAGATCGGCAACGACGAGCACAACCTGCGCGTCTTCGGCAAGGCCGGCGCCAAGCGCTGGCGCGGCATCCGCCCGACCGTGCGCGGCGTCGTGATGAACCCGGTCGATCACCCGCACGGCGGCGGCGAAGGCCGCTCCGGACAGGGCAATCCGCACCCGGTTTCGCCGTGGGGCTGGCACACCAAGGGCAAGAAGACGCGCAACAACAAGCGCACCGACGCATTCATTGTGCGGCGGCGGAAGAAAGGAGCGTAATCGAGATGCCACGTTCCCTGAAAAAGGGTCCCTTCGTGGACCTGCACCTCGCCAAGAAAGTGCAGGTTGCCCGCGACAAGAACGACCGGCGCCCGATCAAGACCTGGTCGCGCC
>JANNKZ010000361.1:0-3987 GCA_031396515.1 Gammaproteobacteria bacterium | reverse complement strand
ATCACCGAGGCGACCGGCCCGAAGATCTCCTGGCGCGCGATCGACATGCTGTTCTTCACGCCGGTGAAGAGCGTCGGGCAGACATAGGCGCCCTCGCCGAGGTCTTTCGGCGCGCCGCCGCCGAAGCGCAGCTTCGCGCCTTCCTTGCGGCCCTTGTCGATCATGCCGAGCACGCGCTTCTGGTCGGCGCGCGTGACGAGCGGGCCCATGTTGGTCTTCGGATCGAGCGGATCGCCCGGCGCGAAGGCATCCTTGCCGAGCTCGATGAAGCGCTCGACGAAGTCATTGTGGATTTTCTTGTCCACGAGAAGGCGCGAGCCTGCGTTGCAGACCTCGCCCATGTTCGTATAGATGCCCTTGTAGGCCGCGGTCACGGCGCGGTCGAGGTCGCCAACGTCCGCCATGAACACCTGCGGCGACTTGCCGCCGCACTCCAGCGAGACGTGCTTCATGTTCGACTGCCCCGCGTACTGCAGGATCATCTTGCCGACGTCGGTCGAGCCGGTGAACGTGATCTTGTTGACGTCGTTGTGCAGCGCCAGCGCCTTGCCGGCGATTTCACCGAGTCCGTTGACGACATTCAACACGCCGGCCGGTCCGCCCGCCTCGACGAAGAGCTCCGCGAGCCGCAGACAGCTCGTCGGCGACTGCTCGGCGGGCTTGAGCACCACGGTGTTGCCGGCAGCGAGTGCGGGGGCGATCTTCCACGCCGCCATCAGCATCGGATAATTCCACGGCGAGATCGCGCCGACCACGCCGATCGGCTCTCGCAGCACCAGGTGCAGCACGCCCGCCTCGGTGTTCGTGACGCTGCCGTCCACCTTGTCGATGCACTCGGCCATGAACTTGATGGTGTCCACGACCGCCGGCAGGTCGATCGAGATCACGTCGGTGATCGGCTTGCCCATGTCGAGCGTCTCGAGCACAGAGAGCTCCTCGGCATGCTCGTCGATCAGCGCGGCGAAGCGGTAGAGGATGTCCATGCGCGCGCGCGGCGCCAGCTTCGACCAGCTGCCGGACTTGAAGGCGCGACGCGCGGCCGCGACCGCGCGATCGATGTCCTCGGCGGTACCCGCCGACATCGCGGCAATGATCTCGCCATTCGCGGGGTTGATGGTGTCGAAGCGGCCCTTCTTCGCCGCGTCGGTGAATTTCCCGTCGATGAACAGGCGGGTCTCGATGCGTTTCTGCGCCTTGCTCGCGGCGGCCTGCCAGCGCTTGCGATCGAATTGGGCGACGGTCTGGAGACTCATGAGGCTTGCCTCGCTTGCTGAATGATGAGCGCATCGACGATCGCGCAGCCATCCGCGTGCACGATTACCGGGTTGAGATCCATTTCCGCGAGCAGGTCGCCCGCGGATACGACGAGTGCCGAGAAGCGCGCCGCCGCTTCGCAGAAGGCGTCCACGGCGAGCGGGCGCCGATGGCGCGGGCTCGTGAGGAGCTTCGCGACGCGCAGGCGGCCCAGCAGGCGGTGTGCGGCGTCCGGGCCGAACGGCGGCAGCGCATAAACGGCATCCGCGAGCGCCTCGACGTGAACGCCGCCCGCGCCGACGACGACCACCGGCCCGAATTGCGGATCGTGAATCATGCCGAGCAGCAGCTCGACGCCGGGCGCCTCGACCATCGGCGCCACCAGCGCGCGCGGGCCGAGGCGCGAGGAGAGATCGCGCCAGGCCTCGGCGAGCGCCGCGTCGTCCCGCAGGCGCAGGCGCACGCCGTCGCGGTCCGACTTGTGGTCGATACCGCGCACGGCCGTCTTGAGCGCGAGCGGATAGCCGAGTTCATTCGCGGCGGCGAGTGCGGCCGCTTCGCTCTCGACCACGCGGCCCGGATGCGCCGGCAGGCCGAAGTCGGCGAGCAGTTGAAGCGCCTCGTGCTCGTCGAGGCTGCGTCCATCGGAGAGTCGCGCGCGCCAGGTCGCGATCGCGCCGGCGGGTGCCGTGGGCGCAGCCGCACGCGGCCGCGCGTGGTGATCGCGGTAGCGGAACAGCGCGCGCACCCCGCGCAGGAACGGCACGACACCGTCCAGCACCGGGAAGCCTTCGCGCGTGGCCGCGACGATCTGCGGATCGGCGCCCGTGCCCTGGCGATTGGCGACCAGCATCGCCGGCTTGCCCGAGGCGCGATGGCCGGCACGCAGGTAATCGAGGTAGTGGCCCTGGATGCCGCCGCCCGCGACGCGATCGTGCACAACTGCGCCCATCGCGCAGCCCGGGTCCGCCATCAGCGTCGCAAAGCAGTCCTGCATGCCGACATGGTAGTCCGGACCGCCCGTGCTCCAGGCATCGAGCGGATTGACCGGCGGCAAGCCCGGGTCGAGCAGGGATTCGAGCTTCTGCGTGGAGGCGGGCGTCAGTTCCGTCAGCGGCACGCCTTCGTCGGCGGCGAGGTCGATCAGGAGCTGCCGTTCGCCACCCGAGTCGTGGATCGACACCAGTCCGCCCGCGCCGACCGGATGCGGTTGCGCAAACAGGATGAGCGCGGTCGCCAGTTCGTCCATGTCGCGCACGCGTTGCACGCCGTAACGGTCGAAGAGGGCGTCATAGACGGCGTCCTCGCCCGCGATCGCGCCGGAATGCGAGACGGTGAGCCGCTTCGACAGCTCGGTGCGACCGACCTTGAGCGCGACCACGGGAATGCGCTTCGCTTCCGCCTTCGCGAACGCGCGCGCCAGGCCCTGCGGGTTGCGCGCGGTTTCCATGAACAGGCCGACGACACGGGTTGAGGGCTGCTCGAGCGCGAAGTCGAGGTATTCGTCCATCGTGACCGCGAGTTCCTGGCCGGTCGAGACCACCAGGTTGAAGTCGATGCGCTCCTCGCTGTCGACGATGCCGCACATGCCGGAGCCGGAATGGCTGATGTAGGCGACGTTGCCGCCGCGCCGGTGCGCGCGCGTGCGGAAGCCGCAGCCCCAGATGCCGTCCGCGAAATTGTAGAAGCCCATGCCGTTCGCGCCGCAGACCACGAGTCCGGCGTCACGAATCTTCGCGAGCACGCGTTCGCGCAGCAGCGGCGGACGTTCGTCCGCGATCACGAGCGACGACATGATCGTCGCCGCGCGCGCGCCGTGCGCGATCGCCTCGTCGAGTGCGGTCTCGAGCCGCTCGTCGGCGACCGCGAAGATCACGTGCTCGACGGGTTCCGGCAGTTTCGCAAGCGACGGGAAGCAGGGCACGCCGAGCACCGAGCTGCGCCCGGGATTGACCGCGTAGAGGTGGCCGTCGAAGCCGCCTTTCAGCAGGTTCTCGATGGTGTTGCGCCCGACCGTGCCCTCACGCTCGGATGCGCCGACGACGGCGATCGATCGCGGTCGGAGCAGCGAATCCAGCCGGTGTGGCATGGTCGACCCGCGCCCCGCGGGCGCTCAGAAATCCGCTGCGGGTGTCGCGCGGCGACGCGGCGGATCGTAGAACACGCCCTCGACCACGCGGCAGCGCGCCATCACGCGCGACCACTTGAGTTCGCGCTGGTAGTAGATCTCAGCCCACAGCTCGTCGCCCGGTTTTCCCCAGGGCATGTGCATGGAGGCGAGCGCAATGTTCGCTTTCGCGGACGGCGACCATTCCGCCGAGGTGACCGTGCCGACGACCTCGCCGTTCTTCGGCCGGTTGTAGATGTAGGCCGAGCGCGCGGGCTTGTTGCCCTCGACGTCGAGCCGCGCGAAGCGGTAGCGCGAACCGCGCTTCTTCTCCTCGAGCAGCGCATGCCTGCCGTTGAACACCGGCTTGCTGAAGTCCACGAGGCGCCCGAGGTCGAGCTCGAAGGGCGAACGCGAGCGATCGAGCATGATCGCCTGGTCGGCGGGATGGAAATCGACACCAGCCTGGATGAAGCCCGCCTCGATGCGCGCTACTTCGAGCGCATGCGTGCCCATCGGGCGGATGCCGTGATTCGCGCCCTTGTCGAACAGCGCGTCCCACAGCGCGAGCGCGCGGGACGGGTCAATCCAGAGTTCATATCCCAGGTCACCGGTAAAACCGGTCC
>JANNKZ010000347.1:0-11104 GCA_031396515.1 Gammaproteobacteria bacterium | reverse complement strand
GCCGGCCTTCAGCCGCGACCTGAATCGCGCATGGACGCGCATCCGCACCGGCCAATGACGGGTGCGCCGGCGGCCAAATAGCAGGCTCCTGATCGCAGCCGCGCTTTGCCTGTCCGCCTGCGGCGGTGGCGAAAAAGTAGTCCACGTCTACTACTGGACCGACTACATCGGCAAGGCCACGATCGCAGTCTTCGAGGCAACCACCGGCATACGGGTGATCTACGACTCCTATGATTCCGTCGAACTCCTCGAAACCAAGATGCTGACGGGCTACTCGGGCTACGACGTCGTGTTCCCATCGGCGGTGCCGCTTGCGAGACATATGGCCGCCGGCGCGCTCCAACCGCTCGACAAGTCGAAGTTGCCGAATCTCGTGCACATGGATCCGGAGGCCATGCGCCGCATTGCTGCGAACGACCCGGGCAACCGCTACGCGATCCCCTACATGTGGGGCACGATTGGCCTCGGCTACAACGTGGCCATGGTCAGGAAGGCGCTCGGCACCGGCACGATCGACAGCTGGAGCGCGGTGTTCGACCCGGCCAATGCGTCCCGCTTGGCAAAATGCGGCATCGCGATCCTGGACGCGCCGGAAGATGTCATGCAGTCGGCGCGCATCTACCTCGGCCTGGACGCCAACAGCGAGCGGCGCGAGGACCTGGCCGCGGCGGAGCGGCTGCTGACGTCCATCCGGCCATACGTGCGCTATTTCCATTCTTCCCGGCACGTCAGCGACCTTGCGAGCGGCGAAATCTGCCTGGCGCTTAGCTGGAACGGGCTGGTGCTGCAGGCGCGGGACCGTGGTGCGGCGGCCAGCGCGCCGGTCGACGTGGCCTATGCCCTGCCCCGGGAGGGCTCAGTCGTCTGGATGGACACCGTGGCCATACCCGCCGACGCGCCGCATGGTGATAATGCCCATGCATTCCTCGATTTCCTGATGGAGCCCCGGGTGATCGCCCGCATCAGCCAGGAGATCGGGTATGCGAACGGCAATGCCGCGTCGCTCGCGTACCTGGACGACGGGTTCAAAGGTGATTCATCGGTCTACCCGGGCGCGGAGGCCATGACGAGGCTGCAATCGGACACCGCGGAGTCGCCGGACTACATTCGCGACAGGAACCGCGCCTGGACGCGGATCAAAACCGGCCAGTAAGCCGGTCGAGTCGATCAGGGGGATTTGAAACATGGCCAATGCCCGACCGGAGCACCGCAGCGAGCCGTGGAAGGACCCGGCGGCGAAACCCTACGTCCGGATCGACAAGGTGACGAAGAAGTTCGGCGAGTTCGTCGCCGTGGACGACGTCTCGCTCAGCAACTACCGCGGAGAGATCTTCTGCCTGCTCGGCGGCTCGGGCTGCGGCAAGTCGACGCTGCTGCGGATGATGGCGGGTTTCGAGACGCCAACCGCGGGCTCGATCTGGATCGACGGCACGGACGTGACGGCGATGCCGCCCTACGAGCGGCCGGTCAACATGATGTTCCAGTCGTACGCTTTGTTTCCCCATTTGTCGGTGCGCAAGAACGTCGCGTTCGGCCTCCACCTGGACCGGGTGCCGTGGTGGTTGATCAACGACCGCGTCGCCGAGATCCTGAAGCTCGTACGCATGGAGGAGTACGCCGGCCGCTCGCCGCACCAGCTCTCCGGCGGCCAGCGCCAGCGCGTCGCGCTCGCGCGCTCGCTGATCAAGCGCCCGAAGCTGCTGCTGCTCGACGAGCCGCTCGCCGCCCTCGACAAGAAGCTGCGCGAGCACACGCAGTTCGAGCTGATCAACATCCAGGAGACGCTCGGCGTCACCTTCGTCGTCGTCACGCACGACCAGGAAGAGGCGATGACACTCGCCTCGCGGATCGGCGTGATGGATCACGGTGCAATCGTCCAGGTCGGCACACCGAGCGACATCTACGAATACCCGTCGTCGCGATTCGTTGCCGACTTCATTGGTTCGGTGAACCTGTTCCAGGGGCGCCTGATCGAGGACGAACCGGATTACGTGCGCGTCGCGTCCGAAGAACTCGGTGGCGTCTTCCACGTGAGCCACGGTGTCAGCGCCGCGCCGGACGCCATCGTGTGGGTCGCGCTGCGGCCCGAGAAGATCCAGCTCACGCGCGAGCGGCCCGAGGGCGACGGCGACAACCGCGTCGAGGGCGTCGTGTCGGAGGTCGCCTATCGCGGCGACCAGTCCGTCTACCTTGTGCGCATCAAGGGCGGGCGACAAATGCGGATCACGCAGCCGAATGCGCTGCGCCAGGGCGGCGCCGGCCGCATCAGCTGGGACGATCCCGTGTGGCTTTCCTGGGATTCCTCGAGTCCGGTAGTGGTCACGCAGTGAAGCCGTTCCTGCTGGCCGAGATGATGGCGTGGATCCGTGCACTCGGCGCCTGGCGCTGGGCGAGCCGCGGCCTGCGCCGGCGCGGCTACAGCGGACGCACGCTCGTAACCGGCGTGCCCTACCTGTGGTTGCTGCTGTTCTTCCTCGTGCCGTTCCTGATTGTGCTCAAGATCTCCGTGTCGCAGATGCAGATGGCGATGCCGCCTTACCAGGCGCTCGTCACCTGGGTCAGCGACATGGCGATGCAGTTGAACGTCAATTTCTCAAACTACGCCTTCCTGTGGGAGGACGCGCTTTACAGGAACGCCTACCTGAATTCGATCATGACCGCGGGCATCTCGACCATCCTGTGCCTGCTGATTGGCTACCCGATGGCTTACGGCATCGCGCGCGCCTCGCCGTCGTGGCGGAACCTCCTGCTGCTGCTGGTGATGCTGCCGTTCTGGACCTCGTTCCTGCTGCGGGTCTATGCCTGGATCGGCATCCTCAAGAACAACGGCGTGATCAACAACTTCCTGATCTGGCTCGGCGTGATCGACGAACCGATCGTCATGCTGCAGACGGATTTTGCCGTGTATATCGGCATCGTCTATTCCTACCTGCCGTTCATGGTGCTGCCGCTCTACACGGCGATCGAGAAACTCGACCTGTCGCTGCTGGAAGCCGCTGCGGATCTCGGCTGCCGGCCGGTCAAGGCCTTCTTCCGGATCACGGTGCCGCTAACCATGGGCGGCATCATCGCCGGCTGCATGCTGGTCTTCATCCCGGCGGTCGGCGAGTTCGTGATTCCTGCGCTCCTCGGCGGGCCGGATTCGCTGATGATCGGCCGCGTGCTCTGGGAGGAATTCTTCAACAACCGCGACTGGCCGATCGCAAGCGCCGTCGCGATCGCCATGCTGCTCATGCTCGTGATCCCGATCATGATCCTGCAACGCTTCCAGGGACGACAGCTCGGAGCGCATCGATGAAGCGCCGCTCCATTTTCGTCCCGACGATGCTGGTCGCCGGCTTCCTGTTCCTGTACCTGCCGATCCTGCTGCTGATCGTCTACTCCTTCAACGAGTCGCGGCTGGTGACGGTGTGGGCGGGCTTCTCGACCAAGTGGTACGGCGAACTGTTCCGGAACGAGCAGGTGCTGAGCGCCGCCTGGCTGTCGTTCAAGATCGCGGCGATGAACGCGACCGGCGCGACCATCCTCGGCACGCTCGCCGGGCTCGCGCTCGCGCGTTTCGGCCGCTTCCGCGGGCGGCCGCTCTTCACCGGCATGGCGACCGCGCCACTCGTGATGCCCGAGGTGATCACGGGCCTGTCGCTGCTCCTGCTGTTCGTCGCGATGGAGCAGGCCTTCGGCTGGCCGGAAGGGCGCGGCATCACGACGATCACGATCGCGCACATGACTTTCTCGATGGCCTACGTGATCGTCGTCGTGCAGTCGCGGCTCGCGACGCTCGACGAATCGCTCGAGGAGGCGGCCATGGACCTCGGCGCGCGTCCGGCCAAAGTGTTCTTCCTGATCACGCTGCCGATCATCCTGCCGGCGATCCTCGCGGGCTGGCTGCTCGCATTCACGCTGTCCTGGGATGACCTCGTGATCACGAGCTTCGTCACGGGGCCGGGAGCGAGCACGCTGCCGATCGTGATCTTCTCGAAGATGCGCCTCGGCGTGAGCCCGGACATCAACGCGCTGGCGTCGATCCTGGTGCTGATCGTCGCAATCGGCATCGTGGTCGCGGGCCTCTACATGCGGCGGCAGCAGAAGCGGCGCGAGCTGGACATCCAGCGCGCGGTCGCCGCCAACGACTGATGTCCGAGTCAAAGCTGCCGGGCGTCGGCACGACGATCTTCACGGTGATGTCCCGGCTCGCGGCCGAGCACGGCGCGATCAATCTCGGCCAGGGATTTCCCGATTTCCAACCGCCCGAGCGGCTGCTGGCGCTGGTCGCCGAGCACCTGGCGGCCGGACACAACCAGTACGCGCCGATGGCGGGCCTGCCGGCACTTTGCGACGTGATCGCCGCGGACGCCGGCCGTCGCCACGGCTGGTCCGTTGACGCCGCGCAGGAAGTCACGATAACGGCGGGCGCGACCGAGGCGCTGTTCGCCGCGATCCATGCGGTCGTGCGCGCAGGCGACGAGGTCGTGCTGCTCGACCCGAGCTACGATTCCTATGCGCCGGCGGCCGTGCTCGCGGGCGCACGCGTCTTGCGCGTGCCGCTCCGCCTCCCGGACTTCCGCATCGATTACGAACGCCTCGCCGCCGCGATCACGCCGAGGACGAAGCTCCTGGTCGTCAACACGCCGCACAATCCGACCGGGAGCGTGCTCGATGCCTCGGACTGGGAGCGCATCGCCGACCTGCTGGCGCCGCACGATGCCTATGTGCTTGCCGACGAGGTATACGAGGCGCTTGTCTTCGACGGCCGGCGCCACGCCGGCGTGCGTTCGAATGCGCGGCTCGCGCCACGTTCGTTCGCGGTGTACTCGTTCGGCAAGATGCTCAATGCGACTGGCTGGAAGATCGGCTACTGCATCGCCGCGCCCGCGCTAACGGCGGAATTCCGCAAGGTGCACCAGTTCCTGACGTTCGCGGTTTCGACGCCGATGCAGCATGCGATCGCCGATTTCCTGCGGGAAGCGCCTGGTTTCGCGGCGGAGCAGGCGGCTTTCTACCAGGCCCGGCGCGACCGGTTCGTCGCGCTCCTTGCCGGATCGTCGTTCCTGATGCGCAAGGCCGCTGGAACGTACTTCCAGCTGGCCGATTTCTCGAATTTGTCGGACTTGTCCGATACCGAGTTCTGCGAGGAACTCGTACGGTTCCACGGCGTGGCCGCCATTCCCCTGTCTCCGTTCTGCGACGAACCTTTGCCGGCGCGGCTTGTGCGCTTCTGTTTCGCCAAGGACGATGCAACTCTGACCCGGGCAGCCGGTCAATTGCGTGCCATCCGCCAATAAAATAAGTATCCGGGAGTGACGGACATGTCAGTGGGAGCGTCGATTCGCGCAGCAGCGCTCTGCCTGGCATCCGCATGCCTTATGTCATGTGGCGGCGGGAGCGGCGGCGGCGGCGGGCAGGAACCGGTCGATTGCATGGTCAGCCAGTTCAGCGACTGGACAGGTGGCGCGTGGTCCCAGTGCGTCAACAATTCACAAACCCGGACCGAGACCCGCACCCGCACGATTACGACGCCACCTGCCAACGGCGGACTGGCTTGCCCGGCACTGACCGAAACGCGGACCGCGACGCGGTCCTGCACCTCGAACCCGGATTCCGGTCTGGAAGCGAGGCCGAGCAACACGGCCTGCGTCGCGCCCGCGCGCGGCACCGGCAGCTCGACGATCTCCGTCCAGCGCGCATTTCCGAACCTGACATTCCTCAAGCCGGTTGCGATGCTGCAGGCGCCGGGCGATGACTCACGCTGGTTCGTGCTGGAGCAGGAAGGCATCATCCGCGTTTTCGACAACACGCAAAACGTTGCGACGTCGCAGGTATTCCTCGACATCCAGGACCGCGTGCACAACATCAGTCAGAGCGAGGCGGGCCTGCTGGGACTCGCATTCCATCCGAACTTCGCGACGAACCGCCGGGCCTACATCAATTACACGCGCGCAGTCGGCGGTGAGCTGCGATCGACGACTTCCGAATTCACCAGCCCGGACGGCGGCTTGACGTTGAACCCGGGCTCGGAGCGCACGCTGATCAGCTCCATCAAGTTCGCCGACAACCACAACGGTGGGCAGCTGAATTTCGGCGCGGACGGATTCCTCTACATCGGTCTCGGCGACGGCGGTGGCGGCGGCGACCCGCAGGAGAACGCGCAGAACCGGATGCGACTCAACGGCAAGATGCTGCGCATCGATGTCAATTCGCAGCCGGGCGGCGCACCGTATGCGATACCAGGCGGCGCGACCGGGAACCCGTTCGCCGGCAATGCGCTATGCGGCGACGACGGCGCCGGCACGCAGAACTGTCCCGAAATCTATGCGCTCGGTTTGCGCAATCCCTGGCGCTGGAGCTTCGACCGGCAGACGGGAACGCTGTGGCTCGGCGACGTCGGCCAGGGAACGGTCGAGGAAATCGACATCATCCAGCGCGGCGGCAACTACGGCTGGGATACCCGCGAAGGCAGCCGCTGCTTCGAACCGCCGACCGGTTGTCCGACCACGGGCCTCACCGATCCGGTCGCCGAATACACCCACACGATGGGGTTCGCGATCACCGGCGGCTACGTCTATCGCGGCACGCAATCGAGCAATCTGGTAGGTCGCTACATTTTCGCGGACTTCGGCAGCGGGATGATCGCGTCGCTGACGCCGGGCACCGGCGGCACATTCACGATCACGCCTCACGTGCAGCCGGGCACCGCGCCGGCGGGGGCGCCGGGCCAGTTATCGATCTCCGCGTTCGGCGAGGCGAATAACAAAGACCTGTACGTGCTCGATTACAATCGCGGTCACATCTACCGGCTCATCTTCACGCAAGGCGGCGGCGGTGGCGACAACGTGCCGCAGCAGCTCTCGCAGACCGGCTGCATCAACACGGCATCCGCCGGTGCGCCGCCTCTGCTGAATCTGATTCCGTATGCGCCGAACGCCGCATTCTGGTCCGACGGCGCGACCAAGGATCGCTGGATCGGCCTGCCGAACGGCGTGAACATTTCGGTGCCGACCAACGGCGACTGGCAGCCGCCCAATGGCACGGTGCTCGTGAAGCATTTCCGCGTCGGCAGCCAGCTGGTCGAGACACGGCTCTTCATGCGTCATCCGGACGGCGTGTGGGCGGGTTACACCTACAACTGGAATGCCGGGCAGACCGAAGCGACGCGCGTGACCGGTGGCGCCACGCGCAACGTCGGCGGCCAGACCTGGATTTTCCCGAGCGAAGCGCAGTGCATGCAGTGCCACACACAGGCTGCCGGATTCAGCCTCGGTCTCGAGACCGCGCAGCTGAACGGCAGCATCACCTACCCGCATACCGGGCGTACGGCCAATCAGCTCACGACACTTAACGAGATCAACGTGTTGTCGCCGCCGGTCGCTGCCAATCCCCCGGCCTATGCGAATCCGGGCGACACCTTGCAGTCGCTGACGGCGCGCGCGCGCGCGTACCTGCATACGAATTGCTCGAACTGCCACCGGCCGGGCGGTCCGACGGGCGTTGGGCTCGATCTGCGTCATGGCACGGCGCTCGCGCAGACCAATGCCTGCGACGTCTTACCGACGGCCGGCGATCTCGACATTGCCAATGCCCGCATCATCGCGCCGGGCGACGATGCGCGTTCCGTGCTGCTCGCGCGCATGGCGCGCCGCGGCGCCGACCAGATGCCGCCAATTGCGAGCAACGTCCGGGATACCGCCGGCGAAATGCTCATCGGCGCCTGGATTGACTCGCTGACCGCCGCCAGCTGTCAGTAGTTCTTTGGCATACGGTTCGGCAGTTCCTTCCCAATGGCCGGGGCATCAGCCGTCACACTCACCCTGATTTCGCTGCGAGATGTGTAGACTCGCGCGGAGGGGCACGAGGCTCGGCAACCTGCAATTCTGATGAAGCTTACTTTTCCTACCATCGCCTGCATGGCTCTTATGCTGCAGGCTTGTGGCGGAGGCGGATCTTCAGGTTCGCCGCCGCCACCGCCGCCACCACCGGCAGTTATTGTGGGCCTCGATCAGGTGCCCAACAACTCGAGCTGCGTGGCGCCACCCCGGTCGACGGGTTCCTCCACGGTCTCAACGCCGCGAGTGTTCCCCAACCTCAGTTTCAATGATCCTGTCGCACTGTTGCAGGCACCCGGTGAAGCATCGCAATGGTTCGTGGTGGAGCAAATCGGCGTCATCCGCGCATTCCAGAATGTCCCCGGCGTCTCTGCGACGCGCGCATTTCTCGATATCAGGGACCGCGTTTTCAGGAGCACGACGTCGGAGCCGGGCCTGCTGGGACTGGCTTTCCATCCTGACTACTCGTCGAATGGCCGCGCCTTCGTGAACTACACCGCTTCCGTCGGCGGGATTCTGCGTTCCGTTACTTCCGAATTCACGAGTCCTGATGGCGGCCTTTCTCTGGATCCGAATTCAGAGCGCGTGCTGCTCACGATCCACAAGCCTTTTGATACACACAATGGCGGCCAACTCGCATTTGGACCGGACGGCTACCTGTACATCGGCCTTGGCGACGGCGGCGGCGACATTGATCCGCTGGACAATGCACAGAATCCGATGCGTTTGCTGGGCAAGATGCTTCGCATCGACATCGATTCGGCGGAACTGCCCTACGGAATCCCGGGCGGCGCCACCGGCAATCCCTTTGCCGGCAACCCGCGCTGCAATGCGGACGGTACCGGTGCGCAGAATTGTCCGGAGATATTCGCACTCGGACTTCGCAATCCCTGGCGCTGGAGTTTCGACCACCAGACCGGCCTGCAATGGGTCGGCGACGTCGGCCAGAGCAATTACGAAGAGATCAACATCATGGTGCGCGGCGGCAACTACGGCTGGGATATCCGCGAAGGCCCTATTTGCGCCAGTGGCGGGAACAGTTGCCCGTCAGCTGGTTTCGTCGAGTCTGCCGCTGCCTATAGTCGCTCCATGGGCCGGGCAGTTACCGGCGGGTATGTGTATCGCGGCACGCAGTCGACCAACCTGTTCGGTCGCTACCTCTTCGGCGATTTCGGCAGCGGCATGATCGCATCGTTGACCCCAGGCGCCGGCGGCACCTACACGATTGCGCCACATGTTGCGCCGGGTGCGACGCCACCGGGCGCTTCGGCTCCATTGAATATCTCGGCCTTTGGCCAGGCCAACGATGGCGAGTTGTACCTGCTCGACTACTTTCCCGGCCACATCCGCCAGATCGTGTTCACGGGTGGCGGCACTGGCGGAGACAATGTTCCGCAGCTGCTATCGGAAACCGGTTGCCTCAATGCGTCCGCAGCCGGTGCGCCCCCACTACTGACATTGATTCCCTATGCGCTCAACGCGCCATTCTGGTCGGACGGCGCGAGCAAAGAACGATGGCTCGGCCTGCCCAACGGCACGAGTATCGCGGTGCAGGCAAGCGGTGATTGGGAGCTGCCAAACGGAACGGTAATCGTGAAGCACTTCCGCATTGGCGCCGAGCTGATTGAAACGCGCCTCTTCATGCGGCACCCGGATGGGGTGTGGGCGGGCTATACCTACGAATGGAATCAGGCACAAACCGAGGCCACTCGCGTGGTGGGTGGCGGTACGCGTGCTGTCGGCAACCAGACCTGGGTCTTCCCGAGCGAAGCGCAGTGCATGCAGTGTCATACGGGGGCGGCGGGATTCAGTCTGGGTCTCGAGACGGCGCAGCAGAATCGCAACCACGTGTATCCGCAGACAGGCCGGACGGCAAACCAGATCACGTCTCTCAATTCCATCAGCGTCTTGTCGCCGCCGGTCGCCGCGAATCCGCCGGCGTGGGCAGATCCGGCCAGTACCGCGCGCTCGCTTGAAGACCGCGCGAGAGCCTACCTGCATGTGAACTGCTCGAATTGCCATCGTCCGGACGGCGGCACCCCGGGCGCAATCGACCTTCGCCATGACACGCCGCTCGACCAGACGAACGCCTGCGACGCTGCGCCGACCGCCGGCGATCTCGGCATCGCCAACGCCCGCATCATCGCGCCGGGCGACGATGCGCGCTCCGTGCTGCTCGCGCGCATGGCACGCCGTGGTGTAGACCAGATGCCGCCGATCGCGAGCAATGTCCGGGACAGTAACGGCGAGGCGCTGATCAGCGCCTGGATCGATTCGCTGGCGAACTGCCAATAAAAAAGGCCCGCCTAGCGGCGGGCCCCATGGATCGGACCCCGGTGGGGTCGATCAGAAGCGCCAGACGAAGCTGGCCGAAATGAACTCGCCGTCGACGTCAGACAGGTCATACAGCGTGTACTCGAGGCGCGCCTCGGCACTTTCGCCGATGTTGACGCCGAAGCCGGCGCCGTACATCGGGTCTTCGCCGCTGTCGCTGGCGGACAGCTCGGTGGTAATCACGCCACCCTCGCCGTCGTCCTCACGGATCACGGCATCGAGATCCGCATCCCAGCTGATCATGCCGATCCGGCCGAACGCGAAGAACGTGTCGCCGAGCGGCAGGTTGCCCACGAGCGCCAGGTCGATGCCGGAGACGTCGATTCCGATATCGGCCTCGATCCCGTCCACATCGATGTCGCCAACGGTCGCGCTGGCCGAGCCGCCGTCGGTGTAGCCGAGTTCGACTGCGAAGTTCTTGTGGAACTGCCATCCGCCGAATCCGCGGAAGCCCGTGTCGTCATCGTCGAAGTCGAGACCGTCACCATTGACGTCGTCGACATCGACGTTGAACGTGCCGGCGCCAGCGCCGATGTAGAAGCCTTCGTCGGCCGCCACCGCCTGGGTAGACATGAGTGCAAGCGCTGTTGCGCCCGCCCAAATGTAATTCTTCATCTGGTACTCCTAATAAGGGACAAGAGGGGATATAACGCGGGTATTTGACCCAAAAATTAGGACTACTTGTGCAGTGCAAAGTTCCGTTGCATAAATGCAACATGGGTTACGCGCGGGCAAGCGGAAGAACCGTCGATTCCTTGATTACCGTCACCACGATCGAGGAGTTGACCGATTGCACATGCGGGATTTTTGAGAGGTGATCGAGGAAGAACGCTTCGTATTCCTTCATGTCGTGCGTGACGATCCGCAGGCAGAAATCCCACTCGCCCGTGAGCGTGCAGCAATCGAGCACTTCCGGACGATCGCGAACGGCGCGCTCGAATTGCGCGAGG
>JANNKZ010000318.1:0-2083 GCA_031396515.1 Gammaproteobacteria bacterium | reverse complement strand
CGCGCGACGAGAGTCTTTCGTCCACCCGGTGAACCTCGATGCCGTACCGGCCGCCCAGATCCTCGGCGAACCGCACTGCCGCCGTCGTGATGGCGGCTCCAGACTGGCCGACCATATTATAAGGGACACCGACCACCAGCGCCGCCGGAGCGGCGCGAAGACGCGCCGTGTGCGCCGCGGCGAAGTGGACCGCGAGGCTGCCCGCCTCCTGTTGCTGCAATGGCTGCGGGCCCAGCCCGGCCCCGCCGCGCGATGAGCGGCGGATTCAGCCAGCAGGACGCGAACGGCCGGCTGCGTCACCTGATCACCCTCGACGGTGTCCCCGGCGCGCTGCTGGTGGAGCTCCTCGATCGCGCGCAGGCTTACGTCACGTCCGCGGGCGCGTTGCCGGCGCGCGGCGACTGCCTCGCCGGCTGGACCGTCGCCAACCTCTTCGCCGAGCCCTCGACGCGCACGCGCGCCTCGTTCGAGCTCGCCGCGGTGCGCCTCGGCGCCGACACGATCAACCTCGACGTCATGCTGTCCTCGCGCGCCAAGGGCGAGTCCATCATCGACACGATCTACACCCTGCAAGAGATGCAGGTGAACGTGTTCGTGATCCGAGATGCCGAGCCCGGCATCCACGAGTACGTCGCACGCCACGTCGACCCGGGGGTCTGCGTGGTTTCGGGCGGCGAAGCCCACCTGTCGCACCCGACCCAGGGCCTGCTCGACGCGCTGACCATCCGCCAGTGCAAAGGCGGCTTCGACGGCCTGGTCGTCACGATCGTCGGCGACATCCGCCGCTCGCGCGTGGCGCGCTCTGCGCACCGCGCGCTGTCGACGCTCGGCGTCGCCGAGATCCGCATCGTCGCGCCGCCGGCGATGATGCCGGACCCGGCCGAGTTCGCAGGCGCCCGCCGCTTCACGGTTTTCGACGAGGGCATCGCCGGCGCGGACGTCGTCATGATGCTACGCATCCAGCAGGAACGCGCGACCGCGGCCGGCGCCACCGACCTCGTGGCCTACCACCAGGAATACGGGCTCACGCCGGCACGCCTGGCGCGCGCAGGCGCCGAGGCGATCGTCATGCATCCCGGGCCGATGAACCGCGGTGTCGAGATCACCTCCGACGTCGCCGACGGCCCGCGCTCGATGATCCGCCGCCAGGTGGCGAACGGCGTCGCGGTGCGCATGGCGGTGCTCGCGCACCTCGCCGCAGCGCGCGGCCGCGCGCCGTGAGCACGGCGAACGCCCACCGCGGCACGATCTTCCTCGAGGAGGCCGCTGTCGTCGGCCAGCAGGCCTTCGCCGGCGAGCAATACGTGTTGCGCCTGCAGGCGCCGCGCTGCGCCGCCGCGGCGACCCCCGGCAGCTTCATCCACCTGACCTGCGCGCCCGAGCTGCCGATGCGCCGGCCGCTGTCGATCCTGCGCGCCGACGCGCGCGCCGGCTGGATCGAGGTGCTCTACAAGGTCGTCGGCCACGGCCTCGCGGAACTCGCGCGGCGCGCGCCCGGCGAGACCCTCTCCTGCCTCGGCCCGATCGGCCGCGGCTTCGCGCCCCGCGCCGAACGCCCACGTGTGCTGATGGTCGGCGGCGGCGTCGGCATCCCGCCGATGGTCTTCCTCGCGGAGGCGCTCGCGGCAGCGAAGGACGCGCGCTGGAAGCCGCTCGTGCTGATGGGATCGGAGCTGCCGTTTCCGTTCGAACTCGCCGACTCGCGGCTCGCGGCGCCGGGCGTTCCCACCGGGGCGACCGCGGCCATGCCGCTCCTCGATTCGCTCGGCATCCCGAGCCGGCTCGCGAGCCTCTCGGGATTCGCGGGCTGCCACCGCGGCTACGTCACCGAACTCGCCGACGCCTGGATCGCGGCGCTCGCGCCCGCGGAGCGCGCCGAAGTCGAAATCATGAGCTGCGGCCCGCACCCGATGCTGGTGGCGGTCGCGGCACTCGCGCGCAGGCACAACCTCCCCTGCCAAGTCTCGCTGGAGGAGAACATGGCGTGTGGCGTCGGCGGCTGCGCCGGTTGCACCGTCCTGGTCCAGACGCCTGACGGTCCCGCGATGAAGCGCGTCTGTGTCGACGGCCCCGTCTTCGACGC
>JANNKZ010000298.1:0-6190 GCA_031396515.1 Gammaproteobacteria bacterium | reverse complement strand
CGATGCCGGTCGGTTTCTGGAACGATCCGGACGGCAGCCGCTACCGCGCAGCCTATTTCGAGCGCTTTCCCGGTGTCTGGCACCACGGCGACTACGCGTTGCTGACCGCACGCGGCGGCCTCGTGATCCTCGGCCGCTCGGATGCGGTGCTGAACCCGGGCGGCGTGCGCATCGGCACTGCCGAGATCTACCGCCAGGTCGAGCAGCTCGACGAAGTACTGGACAGCGTCGTCGTCGGCCAGGACTGGCAGAACGACGTGCGCGTCGTGCTGTTCGTCCGGCTGCGCGAGGGGCTCGCGCTCGACGACGCGCTGCGTGAACGCATCCGCCGCCAGATCCGCGCGAACACGACGCCTCGCCATGTGCCGGCTTGCATCGTTCAGGTGCCGGAGATCCCGCGCACGATCAGCGGCAAGGTCGTCGAGCTCGCCGTGCGGGAGACGATTCACGGTCGCGCCGTCAAGAACTCTGACGCGCTCGCGAATCCCGCGGCGCTCGAGCATTTCCGCAACCGGCCGGAGCTCGCCGGCTGAACCGCGCGACCGACAAGCCGCCGCTCGCTGCCCGCATCGAGGCCGCGCTCGCCGCGCAGGGCCACGCGCCGGACGAGCCGCAGCGCCAGGTCGTGCAGCGCCTCGAGGACCTGCGCCGGCGCGTACTGGCGCGCCAGGGCCTGCTCGCGCGCGGCCTGCGCCTGCTGCCGGGATCGCGCGCCGGCAAGGCGCCGCTCCGCGGGCTCTACCTCTGGGGCGGCGTCGGCCGCGGCAAGACCTTCCTGGTCGACGAGTTCTTCGCGGAATTGCCAGTCCGCGACAAGCGGCGCGAACACTTCCATCGCTTCATGCAGGACGTGCACGCCGGGCTCCGGCGGCACCGCAACCTGCCCTCGCCGCTCGGCCGTGTCGCCACCGACATCGCCGCAAACACGCGCCTGCTGTGCGTCGACGAATTCGTCGTCGGCGACGTCGCCGATGCGATGGTGCTCGCGACCTTGCTCGATGCCCTCTTCGCCCGGGGCGTCACGCTGGTCGCGACTTCCAACCTGGCGCCATCCGGGTTGTATCGCGGCGGACTGCAAAGAGACCGCTTCCTGCCGGCGATCGCGCTGATCGAGAAGCACTGCCGGATCATGGAGCTCGATGCCGGCGTCGACTACCGGCTGCGCCAGCTCGAGCGCGCTGCGCTCTGGCTGGGGCCCGTCGCAGGCGACGGCGATGCGCGTCTCGCGGCGGAATTCGAGCAGATCGCAGATGGCCCCGGCGCGCGTGACCAGCGCGTCAAGGTCGAAGGGCGGACGTTGCGGGCCCGGCGCGAAGCGGAAGACGTGGTGTGGTTCGACTTCCGCGAGATCTGCGAGGGCCCGCGTTCGGCCGCCGACTACATCGAGATCGCACGCTGTTACCACACGGTATTCGTCGGCCGCGTGCCGGTCATGGACGCCGCGATGGACAACGCCGCGCGCCGGTTCATCGCGATGGTCGACGAGTTCTACGATCGCGGCGTCAAGCTGTTCCTGTCTGCCGCGGCCGACGAACCGGCCGCGCTCTATGCCGGTGATCGCCTCGCTTTCGAGTTCCGCCGCACAACGAGCCGGCTCACCGAAATGCAGGGTCGAAAGTACCTGGCACGGGCGCATCGCCCCTGAGCCACGGGACCTGGCCGCGCCCCACCCGCCGTTCGCAATTTTTTCGCCGGACCCGGTTCCGCCAAGCCTCCGTCCGATTCCGCGCAGCCGCAACTTGGAGTAGGCTCGCCTTCCGCCGGAAGTTCCAGGCCGGCAGACATCAAGAAATGGGGAAGGAGACATAATATGTCGAAGGGAATACGAATCGCCGCCGTCTGCGCGACTGTGTCGCTGTTCGCTGCCGCGGTTCCCGCGGCGCTCGCCGCGCCGACACCCGAAGCACCGGATGCGGTGCTGAATGCGGCGAAGAACGGGCCGAATGCCAAGATCGGCAACTGGCTCGCCAACCTGTACGAGGAATATCGCGAAAGTGCCGCAAGCGGCGTCAACGTCAAGGACTTCAAGACCCGCAATCGCCAATTGCGCGTCAGGGAAGGCACAATCGGCATCGATGCCTACGCGAACGATGCAACGGCGCTCGTGAGTTCGCTGCGCTCCCTCGGTGCGACCCAGATCAAGTCCCGCGGACCGCTCGTCTCCGCCCGCGTCCCCGTGAATGCCCTCGGGCGGATTGCGGGGCTCGCCGCGCTCAGGTCGGCACGACCGGTGCTGGCGATCACCGAGGCGCTGCCGCCGCAGGCCGTGTCGCAAGGCGACGTGTCGATGAACGGCCCGGCCGCGCGCGAGGCCGGCGGCGTGGACGGTTCGGGCGTCACGGTCGGAACGCTGTCGGACAGCTTTGCCTGCAATCCGGCCTCGTTCCAGCCTGGCGCGCCGAACAGCACGTTTGCCGAGGACCTCGCGAACGACGAGCTGCCTGCCAACACGGAGATCCTCGACAACGGCGACTGCCCCGGCAGCGACGAGGGCCGCGGCATGGCGCAGTTGATCCATGACGTGGCGCCGGGCGCGGACATCAAGTTCCACACGGCATTCAACAGCGAATTCGACTTCGCCGAAGGCATCATCGAACTCGCCGAAGCCGGCGCCAACGTAATCGTCGATGATGTGCGCTATTTCGCCGAGCCGTTCTTCTCGGACGGCATGATCGCCCAGGCGGTGGATATCGTCGCCGCGCGCGGCGTGCCGTACTTCTCGTCCGCCGGCAACCAGGCGCGCGATTCCTACGAGAGCGAGTTCCGCGGCATCAATGTCCAGGTGAATGCCGGCAAAAACCTGAATGGCGGCAAGGCCGTGATTCGTCGCTTCCACAACTTCGGCACGGCAGCCGCGCCGTCCATCCTGCAACCGGTCTTCCTGCAGCCGGATGCGGAAGCGGGATTCGTGATCGTCAGTTTCCAGTGGGACCAGCCGCATTTGACGGCGACGACCTATGCGCGCCTGAAGGCGGGCCAGGACCCGGCGCTCGCGGTCGGCGCCGAGAGCGACCTTGACCTGGTGTTCTTCGACTACAAGGGCCACGTCATCCGCCTCTGCCCGCCCGGCGTGTCGCGCGGCATCACCTGCCAGTTCACCGGCGACCGCAATATCGGCGGCGACGCGGTGGACATCTCGGCGCTCTTCTTCTCGGGCCCGCCGAAAACGGCGCAGCTCTTCTACATCGGCATCGTGCTGAATGCCGGCCCCGATCCGGGCGTGGTCAAGCACGCCTGGTTCGAGAGCCAGGGCGCATTCGGACTGCTGGATTTCATCACCAGCAGCGGCACCTCGTTCGGCCATTCCAACGCGGCGGGCAACAATTCGATCGGCGCTGCTTCGTGGTATGTCACGGACCCGTTCAGCACGAGCGGCGACGTGCCGCCGAACGACACGCAGCTGCCGGCGATCGACCTCAGTCCCTGCACGCCGGCCTGCCTGAACGACTTCTCGTCGGCGGGCAACATCCCGATCTACTTCGACCGGTTCGGCGAGCGGCTGGCGGCGCCCGAGCAACGGCTGAACCCGAGCGTGACCGGACCGGACGGCGGCAACACCAGCTTCTTCCTGTCGGATTCGAGCTACGACGACGATGACGAGGACGGAATTAACAGCCCGTTCAGCACGTTCATCAGCGGCCTCGATCAGCCCGGCGACGAGTACCCGAACTTCTTCGGCACCTCGGCCGGCGCGCCGCACGTCGCGGCGGTTGCAGCGCTGATGCTCGAAGCTAACTCGGCGCTGACACCGGCCGATGTCCGTCGCATCCTCCAGGAAACGGCGCGGCCGATCACGTTGCGGTTCACCTCGGCGCGGCCGACGGTCACTTTCCCGATCGACGAGGTCGGGCCGGATGGCTACGACTTCGATTCCGGCTTCGGCCTGGTCGACGCCGCGGCGGCGGTCGAGGCAGCCGACGACTGACGGATCGCCCTGCGAACGGCATCCAGGGAGCCCGGCCATGCGCCGGGCTCTTTTTTTTACCGGGCGGCGGCGCGGCGCGCGACCATGTCGGCGACCCGGTAGCGGCCGGTCGCGGTCAGCCCGTCGTAACCGCTGTGTGCCCGGCGCAGCTGTTCGCGGCGGAGCGCAAACGGCGACGCGCTGATTGCCTCGAGCGCAACCGGATGCGAGAACAGGTAACCCTGGGCCGCAACGCAACCGAGCTGAAGCAGGAGCGTGACCTGATCCTCGAGTTCGACGCCCTCCGCGACCGTTTCGAGCCCGAGCGTTTCGCCGAGCATGACGACCGCGCGCGCCAGTTTCGGTCCCTCGCTCGACTCGGTCAGCCGGCTGACGAACGAGCGGTCGATTTTCAGGATGTCGATCGGGAAGCGGTGCAGGTAGGACAGCGACGAGTAGCCGGTGCCGAAGTCGTCGATCGCAAGACGCACGCCAAGCGCCTTCAGTTCCTTCAGGAGCGTCAGGTTGCCCTCGGTGTTGTGCATGATCGTGCTCTCGGTCAGCTCGATCAGCAGGCTCTCCGGTTCGAGACCGGAGAGTTCGAGTGCGCGCCGCACGTCGGCGACCAAGTCGCCCTGCTGGAGATGCCGGCCCGAGACGTTGACCGCGAGCCGCAGGCTGCGGCCGGCAGCGATCGTCTGGCGCCACTGCTGCACGCGGTGGCAGGCATCGATGAGCACCCAGCGCCCGAGTTCGATGATCTGTCCCGTTTCCTCCGCCGCCGGGATGAACTGGCCCGGCATCAGCCGGCCCTGTTCGGGATGCTGCCAGCGCACCAGGGCCTCGACGCCGAGCAGTTCGGTCGTCTTCAGGTCGACGATCGGCTGGAATTCGAGGAAGAACTCCTCCTGGACCAGCGCCTGGGCGAAGTCTTCCTCGAGCCGCAGGCGCTCGCTCAACTGCTCCTGCATGCGCGGGTGGAACACCACGTGGCGGCCCTTGCCGGCGGACTTCGCGGCGTACATCGCAATGTCGGCATTGCGCAGCAGGTGCTCGGTGTCCTCGCCCGGCTGGGACAGCGCGACGCCGATGCTGGTCGTGACGTTGAGGTCGCTGCCGTCGATCTGCAGCGGCTCCTTGAAGCCGCGCGTGACGACCGCGGCGATGTTTTCCGCATGCTCGGGCCGGGCGATGCCCTCGAGCAGCACCGCGAACTCGTCGCCGCCGAGCCGTGCGACCGTGTCGTCCGCGCGGGTGCAGTTCACGAGACGTTGCGCCGCCGTCTGCAGCAGCCGGTCGCCGGCTTCGTGGCCGAGCGAATCGTTGACGTTCTTGAAGTTGTCGAGATCGATCATGAACACCGCGACCTGCTGGCCGGTGCGGCGCGCCACGGCGAGCGCGTGATCGACGCGATTGCGGAACAGGCTGCGGTTCGCGAGCAGCGTCAGCGGATCGTGGAAGGCGAGCTGCCGGAGCTGGTCTTCCAGACCCTTGCGCTCGGAGACGTCGCGGAAGTTGAGCGCGAGGCCCGCGACTGCCGGGTCAGCCAGCAGGTTGCTGCCCACGCACTCGAGGATGAAGCGCTTGGCCGTCGTGCCGACCGACAGCTCCACCGGACCGACCGCAGCGCCATGGGTCGCGGTGACTTCGGCCAGGAAAGTGGCGAGGCGCTCGTGGTCGGCCTCGCGCCAGATTTCGGTCAGCCGGCGCCCGATCACGTCGTCCTGCTTCAGCGCGAACGTACGCTCGACTGCCGGCGACGCGTACTGGATGCGGCCGCCACCGTCGACGATCATGATGACGTCGGAGGCATTGCGGATCAGCGACGCGAAGCGCGCCTCGACCAGGTTCACGGCGCGCCGCTGCCGGGCCTGGGCATCGTCGCGGAGCAAGACGCCCTGGCGCGCCATGACCAGCACGGCGAGCACGAAGATGGAAACGGTCATGACCGTGACCGGGTTGCTGGCGTCGCCCGCCGCGAAGTACACGAGCACCAGGAAGGACATCAGCATGGCGGCGTACGGCACGCTTTGGGCCGCGGTCGAGCCCATCGCCGACGAGCGCGCCTTCAGCTGCCAGCGGTCGCGGACCTGCGAATGCGCCGCAGCCGCGAGCCCGACGTAGCAGCCGAGGTACAGCACGTCGGAAAAATCGCCGAGCTGATAGCCCACCGTCACCGCCGACGTCGCCCAGACGATGTCCCCGAGGAAAATCATCGAGAAGCCAGCCGCCAGCAGCAGGATCGTGCTGCGGCGCATCGGCGCGCGCGCGCTGTTCATCAGCAGC
>JANNKZ010000241.1:0-6973 GCA_031396515.1 Gammaproteobacteria bacterium | reverse complement strand
GGCGTCGGCTGGTGTCACCTGACGATTCCGACCATCCTGTGGATCAACACCGGGGTGCTGGTCGCGGCGAGCATCGCGCTGCAGTTGGCGAGCTCGGCGGTCGGGCGCGGCCAGCGGCTCGTGGCGCAGGTTGCCCTGATCGCGGGCGGCACACTAACCATAGCGTTTCTAGCGGGGCAGGTTGCGGGCTGGCAGCAGGTCGGGCCTTCACTCTATTTCATCCAGGGCAGCCCGGCGATCGCCTTTTTCTACATGCTGACGATCGCGCACGGCCTGCACGTGCTCGGCGGGCTCTATGTGCTCGGCCGCGCTGCGCTGCGCTTCGCGGGCGGCGCGGAATTGGTCGACCTGCGGCAGAGCCTGTCGCTCTGCTCGCTCTACTGGCATTTCCTGCTGCTGGTCTGGCTCGTCGTCTTCTTCGTCCTGCTGTACCTGTAAGAGGGATCCCGCTCCATGGCCCATGACGCCGCCCATGACGCCGCCCATACAGCCGCCCTGAGCCCGCTTCAGCAGGTAGCCGGGGATTTCTCGGCCGACAAAAACGCCTTCACCGTGCCCTGGGGCAAGGCGATGATGTGGATCTTCCTGCTCTCCGACACGTTCATCTTCACCTGCTTCCTGACCTCGTACATGAACGTGCGGATGTCGACGACGGTCGGCTGGCCGAACCCGAGCGAAGTATTCGCGCTGCACCTGTTCGGCCAGAATATCCCGCTGATCCTGATCGCGATCATGACCTTCGTGCTGATCACTTCGAGCGGCACGATGGCGATGGCCGTCAACTTCGGCTACCGGCGCGACAAGCGCAAGACTGTGCTGCTGATGGTGGCGACTGCGCTGCTCGGCGCGACTTTCGTCAGCATGCAGGCCTTCGAGTGGACGAAGCTGATCATGGAAGGCGTGCGGCCCTGGGGAAACCCCTGGGGCGCGCCGCAGTTCGGCTCCGCGTTCTTCATGATCACGGGCTTCCACGGACTGCACGTGTCGGCCGGCGTCATCTACCTGCTGGTCGTCGCCAACCGCGTGCGCAAGGGTTTCTACGACAAGCGCGGCAGTTACGAGATGGTCGAGATCGCGGGCCTGTACTGGCACTTCGTCGATCTCGTCTGGGTGTTCATCTTCGCGTTCTTCTACCTGTGGTGAGGCGCCATGTCAGCAGCTGAAGGCCAACAGCATCCGATCAAGATCTACCTCTGGATCTGGCTGCTGCTGTTCGTACTGTCCACGTTCTCCTACATGGTGGACTACTACCACCTGGAAGGTTACCTGCGGTGGTCGCTGATCATCCTCTTCATGCTGCTGAAGGCCGGCTTCATCGTCGCGATCTTCATGCACATGGCCTGGGAGCGCCTCGCGCTCAAGTTCGCCATCCTGCTGCCGCCTTTGTGCCTGCTGGTGTTGATCGGCTTCATGGCGATCGAGGGCGACTACACCTTCCTGACGCGGGGCGCAGCCTTCCTGCACTGATATGATGGCCCCATGACCGGGGCCGTCATCCGCGAAGCCGACTTCGTGCAGAGCGTCGCCGACGCGCTCCAGTACATCTCTTACTACCATCCCGCCGATTACATCGCGCATCTCGGACGCGCGTACGAGCGCGAGCAATCGCCGGCGGCGAAGGACGCGATCGCCCAGATCCTGACGAACTCGCGGATGTGCGCCGAGGGCCACCGGCCGATCTGCCAGGACACCGGGATCGTCAACGTGTTCATCAAGGCCGGCATGGAGTTGCGCTGGGACACGCGCAAGAGCCTCCAGGAACTCGTGGACGAAGGCGTGCGACGCGGCTACCTGGCGACGGAGAACCGGCTGCGGCCGTCAATCGTCGCCGATCCCCTCTTTACCCGGAAGAACACCGGCGACAACACGCCGGCCGTGGTGCACGTCGAGATGGTCGCCGGCAACACGCTCGACGTGACCGTCGCCGCCAAGGGCGGCGGTTCCGAGAACAAGTCCATGCTGGCGATGCTGAACCCTTCCGATTCGCTCGTGGACTGGGTGCTCGAGACCGTGCCCGGGATGGGCGCGGGCTGGTGCCCGCCAGGGATGCTCGGCATCGGCGTCGGCGGCACCGCCGACAAGGCGATGGTGCTCGCGAAAGAAGCGCTGATGGAAACGATCGACATGCACGAACTGCTCGAACGCGGCCCGTCGAACAAGCTCGATGAGATGCGGATCGAGATCTACGAAAAGGTCAACGCGCTCGGCATCGGCGCACAGGGCCTGGGCGGGCTCACGACCGTGCTCGACGTCAAGATCAAGACCTTCCCGACGCATGCCGCTTCGAAGCCGGTCGCGATGATCCCGAACTGCGCAGCGACGCGGCACGCGCATTTCGTCATGGACGGCAGCGGACCAGTGGCACTGGATCCGCCCTCGCTCGATAGCTGGCCCGACGTGCACTGGAAACCGCACGCGGATTCGCGGCGCGTGAATCTCGATTCGCTGACGCGCGAGGAAGTGCGGAGCTGGAAGCCCGGACAGACGCTGCTGCTGTCGGGAAAGATGCTCACGGGGCGCGATGCCGCCCACAAGCGCATGGCGGATCTCTTGAACTCCGGCCAGGGCTTGCCGCCCGGCGTGGACCTCAATGGCCGCGTGATCTATTACGTCGGCCCGGTAGATGCGGTGCGGAACGAAGCGGTCGGCCCCGCGGGCCCGACGACGGCGTCTCGCATGGACAAGTTCACCGATCTGATGCTGGCGAAGACGGGGCTCTTGGCGATGATCGGCAAGGCGGAGCGCGGTCCCGTAGCGATCGACGCCATCCGCAAGCACCGGTCGGCCTACCTGATCGCGATCGGCGGCGCCGCGTATCTCGTGTCGAAGGCGATCCGCAAGGCGCGCGTCGTCGCCTTCGAGGACCTCGGCATGGAGGCGATCTACGAGTTCGAGGTCAAGGACATGCCGGTCACGGTTGCAGTCGATACGACCGGCGAATCGGTGCACGAGACCGGGCCGAAGATCTGGGGCGAGAAGATCCGTCAGCTCAAGATTCCGGTCCGCGTAGCGTGATTTCCTCCCTCCCCTAATCTTCGAGGCCCAGCGAGAACCCAGCCTCGAGCTCGCGTTTCGAATAGGTGCGAAACGCGATCATCGTCTCCGACCCGGCGATGCCCGACAGCTTCCGGATGCGGTCGGTCACGACTGTCGCGAGATCGTCGTTGTCGCGCACGCGTACGATGGCGACCAGGTCCCAACGGCCGGCTACCGAGAAAACCTCCTGCACGCCCTCGATGCCGGTCAGCGCCTGTGCGAGGTCGCCAACCTTGTCCGTCTCCGCCTTGATCAGGACGAGAGCCGCAACCATGAAACGTACTCCTAGATCGATGTCCGCAGGCTGATCAGCTCCGGGAAGAACCCCCGCTTCAGCACGTGCTCGAGGTAGCCGACGCCGGCCGAGCCGCCGGTGCCGCGCTTGAAGCCGATGATGCGCTCGACGGTCTTCATGTGCGCGAAGCGCCATTGCTGGAGCTTGAACTCGACGTCCACGAGTTTTTCCGCGAGCTCGTACAGGTCCCAGTGCGCCTTCGAGTCGCGATAGACCGCGAGCCAGGCGGCCTCGACCGCGGCATTCGCTTCATACGGCTGGGTCCAGTCGCGATCGACGCATTCCTTCGGGATGTCGAAGCCGCGACCCGCCAGCAGGCGGATCGCCTCGTCATATATGGAAGGCGTCGATAGCTCCTGCCGAAGCAGAGCGTAAGCCGGCGCGTCGCCGGAATGCACTTCGATCAGCTTCGCTTCCTTGTTGCCGAGCAGGAACTCGAGTTCACGGTACTGCCACGACTGGAATCCCGAACTCTGGCCGAGCGAATCGCGGAATCGCATGTAGTCCGCGGGCGTCATCGTGCCGAGCACGTCCCAGGCCTGGATCAGCTGCGCCTGGATGCGCGCAACCCGCGCAAGCATCTTGAATGCGGGCTCAAGGTCGTCCGCGCGGATCTGCGCGCGCGTCGCGGAGAGTTCGTGCAGGCACAGCTTCATCCAGAGCTCACTCGCCTGGTGGATGATGAGGAACAACATCTCGTCGTGCTGGCCCGAGAGCGGCCGCTGCGCCGTCAGGATCTTGTCGAGCTGCAGGTACTGGCTATAGCTCAACGACTTGCCGAGATCCCAGTGGATCCCGGCCATCGGATCGGCGGGCTTCTTGTCGCGCGGGTCGGTCATTCGGCGTCCGGCTGGGCTTCGGGCCTCGTCGTGGCGAACGCCGGCAGCGACAGCAGGTGGGCATCGATCGCAACGAGTGCCGGGAATGGCGTCATGTCGCAATAGTACCGCCGCGCGTTGTACATCTGCGGAACGAGGCAGACGTCGGCCACGGTGACCGATTCACCATATAAGTAGTGTCGGCCGTCCCCGTGCCGGCGCGCGAGTTCCTCGAGCGGCCGGAATCCCTGCGTGATCCAGTGCCGGACCCATTCCGCGACCTGGGCGTCGCCCTGGCCGAGCGGCCCGCGCAGGTAGTTCAGGACGCGCAGGTTCTGCAACGGATGGATGTCGCAGGCGATGCCGAGCGCCAGGCCGCGCACGACCGCGCGGCCGGCGAAGTCCTGCGGCAGGAGCGGCGGCTCGGGGTGCGTCTCTTCGAGGTACTCGATGATCGCGAGCGATTGCCCGAAGGCGCGATCCTCGTCCACGAGCGCGGGCACGAGGCCTTGCGGATTCATCTCGCGGTAGGACTCGCTGTGCTGCTGGCCGCCGTCACGGACCAGATGCACCGGCACCGTGCCGTGCGGGATGCCCTTGTGCGAGAGCGCGATCCGCACGCGCCAGGCGGCGGAACTGCGAAAGTACGAAAAGAGCTTCATCGCGCCACCACGGTGTGCTCGAGGAGCGCCACGCCGTCCACGCCGCCACGCACGCGGTCGCCGGGCTTCAGCGCGCCGACGCCCGCGGGCGTGCCGGTGAAGATCAGGTCGCCGGGCGCGAGCTCGAACCAGGTCGAGAGCTCCGCAATCACTTCCGCCACATTCCAGATCATGTCGGCGATGTCGCCCTGCTGGCGCGGCTCGCCATTCACTTCGAGCCAGATCCTTCCGCGCTCCGGATGGCCGATGTCCGTGACCGGCGAGATCGCGGTCAGCGGCGCCGCGTGATCGAAGCCTTTCGCCGTGTCCCAGGGCTTGCCCTGCTCCTTCATCGCCGCCTGGACGTCGCGGCGCGTCAGGTCGTTGCCGACCGCGTATCCATACACCAGATCGCGCGCTTCGCCGACGGCGATGTCGCGCCCGCCGTAGCCGAGGGCGACGACCAGTTCGATCTCGTGATGCAGGTTCGCGGTGCGCGGCGGATACGGGACGGCGCTGCCGTTCGACATCACGGCGTCCGCGGGCTTGGTGAAGAAGAATGGCGGCGCCCCGCTGTCGCGGGCGCCCATTTGGAGGGCATGTTAGGGGTTGGTGCGGCCGACGCAGAAGATGCGGCGCACCGGAAAGCGCAAGTTGGCGCCGGCGACCGCGACGGTCGGGCGGGCTGCGGCGGTGACGGCGAATTCATCCTGCATCGGGTTTCCGGCGCGTGCCGCGCGGCGGTTACACTAACCGAAACGAGGTCAGGCAGCCATGAGTATCTGGTTCCGCCAGTTCACGCTCGACGAGATCCGCGAGTTCGAGCACGACACGATGGGCGAGTTTCTCGGCATCGAGTTTTTCGAGATCGGCGACGATTACGTCTGTGCGCGCATGCCGGTGGACGGCCGCACGATGCAACCCGACCGCATCCTCCACGGCGGCGCCTCGGTCGTCCTTGCGGAAACGCTCGGCAGCGTCGGCGGGTCCATGTGCGTTGACCGAACGCGATTCCAGATCGTCGGCCAGGAGATCAATGCGAACCACCTGCGGCCCGCGATCGACGGCCACGTCGTCGGCCGCGCGGCGCCGATTCACCTCGGCCGGCGCAGCCAGGTGTGGAACATCGAGATCCGTGACGGCAACGATCGCCTGATCTGCGTGTCGCGACTGACCGTTGCGATCATCGAACGTCAGGCGCGTTGAGGCTGTCCTATACTGCCGAGATGCGACACTTGCTGACACTGTCCGGTGCGTTCCTGGTCGCCGCCTGCGGCCAGACAGGGTCGCTTTACCTGCCGGACGAAGGCATCGAGACACCGGTCGAGATCCGCGCGCCCGCAACGACTCCCGCGAGCACCACCCCCGCACCGGTGCCGGAGCCGGACGACGACGAGCAGAAGCCGAAAGACGCGACGCCGCCGCCCGGCTGACCATGGCGAAGTCAGGCAAGTTCTGGCTGGTGGACGGCTCGTCCTACCTGTACCGCGCATTCTTCGCGCTGCCCCCGCTCACCACCTCCACCGGCATCCCGACGGGCGCAGTGCTCGGCGTGCTCAACATGCTGAACAAGCTCCTGAAGGACGAGGACCCGGAGCTGATCGCGATCGTCATGGATGCGCCCGGCCGCACCTTTCGCGATGACTTGTTCGAGGAGTACAAGGCGCATCGGCCGCCGATGCCGGACGACCTGCGCTCGCAGACGGAACCGCTGCTCGAAGCGATCACCGCGCTTGGCCTGCCGCTCCTGCGCATCGGCGGCGTCGAGGCCGACGATGTGATCGGCACGCTCGCGGAGCGCGCCGCGCGCGAGGGATTCGAGGTCGTCATCTCGACCGGCGACAAAGACATGGCGCAACTCGTCAACGACCGGATCACGCTCGTGAACACGATGTTCGATACGAAGCTCGATCGCGCCGGCGTCAAGACGAAGTTCGACGTGATGCCGGAGCAGATCGTCGATTACCTGGCGCTCGTCGGGGACACTTCCGACAACATCCCGGGCGTCCCCAAGGTCGGTCCCAAGACCGCGGCGAAATGGCTGAACGAACACGGCAGCGTGGATGCGATCGTCGCGCACGCCACCGACATCGCCGGCAAGGTCGGCGAGAGCTTGCGCGAGAACCTCGGCACCCTCGAACTCTCGCGCAAGCTCGCGACCATCCGCCGCGACGTCGAGCTGC
>JANNKZ010000237.1:0-9355 GCA_031396515.1 Gammaproteobacteria bacterium | reverse complement strand
CGGGCATCGAGGACAAGAGCACCCGCCGAAGCGCGTTGCCGAGCGTATGGCCGAAGCCCCGCTCGAACGGCTCGATCACGATGCGCGCCTGGCGCGCCGCGGTTTCCGTCACCTTGACGGACCGGGGCTTGAGGAATTCCGTTGCAGTGCCTTGCATTGCCTTTCCTGTTACTTCGAATAGAGCTCAACGACCAGATTCTCGTTGATGTCCGGCAGAATCTGGTCGCGGTCCGGCAACGCCTTCAGCGTGCCGGTGAATTTGGTGCTGTCCACGTCGACCCAGTCGGGCAGTCCGACCTGCGAGGCGATCGCGAGTGCAGCCGCGATGCGGGCCTGGGCGCGCGATTTCTCGCGCACCGCGATCACGTCGCCGGCCGAGCACTGGTACGACGGCACGTTGACCCGGTCGCCGTTGACCTCGATCGCCTTGTGCGAGACGAGCTGGCGGGCCTCGGCGCGGGTCGCGGCGAATCCCATGCGGTACACGACGTTGTCGAGGCGGCCCTCGAGGAAGCGCAGCAGGTTCTCGCCGGTCGAACCCGGGCGGCCCGCGGCCTTCGTGTAGTAGTTGCGGAACTGGCGCTCGAGCACGCCGTACATGCGGCGCAGCTTCTGCTTCTCGCGCAGCTGGATGCCGTATCCCGACAGGCGCGTGCGGCGGTCGCCCTTGATGCCGCCTGGCGGCACTTCGAGCTTGCACTTGCTCTCGAGCGGCTTGATGCCGCTCTTCAGGAACAGGTCAGTGCCCTCGCGACGCGAGAGCTTGCACTTGGGACCGAGGTATCTTGCCATTGTCCTCTCGACCTCAGACGCGCCGCTTCTTGGGCGGGCGGCAACCGTTATGCGGAATCGGTGTCACGTCGGCGATGCTCGTGACTTTCAGGCCGCAGGCATTGAGCGCGCGCACCGCAGACTCGCGTCCCGGGCCCGGGCCACGCACGCGCACCTCGACGGTGCGCAGGCCGTATTCCTGCGCCGCGACACCCGCCTTCTCCGCCGCGACCTGCGCGGCGAACGGCGTGCTCTTGCGCGAGCCGCGGAAACCCGAGCCGCCCGAAGTCGCCCAGGAGAGCGTGTTGCCCTGCCGGTCGGTGATCGTGACGATCGTGTTGTTGAACGACGCGTGGATGTGCGCCACGCCGTCGGAAACCTGGCGCTTCGCTTTCTTGCGCGCCTTTGCGGCCGCCGGCGCGCCCTTGGCATCGGCCTTGGCATCGGCCTTGGCGTCGCCCTTCTGCTCGGCCTTCGGGTCGGCTGCGGCTTCGGTCTTCTGTTCGCTCATCAGACTTTGACTGCCTGTACGTTGGTCTTGATCGCCGCGCGGCGCGGGCCCTTGCGGGTGCGCGCGTTGGTGCGCGTGCGCTGGCCGCGCGCGGGCAGTCCCTTGCGGTGGCGGATGCCGCGGTAGCAACCGAGGTCCATCAGCCGCTTCAGGCTCATCGAGTTTTCGCGGCGCAGGTCGCCCTCGACCATGAAGCGCGTGACCTGGGTGCGGAGCGCGTTGACTTCGGCTTCCGTCAGGTCGCGGACCTTGGTGGACGGGTCGATGTTCGCGGTCTTGCAGACCGAGAGCGCACGCGAGCGGCCGATGCCGTAGATATGCATCAGGCCGACGGAAATGTGCTTGTTGACCGGAATGTTGATGCCGGCGATGCGCGCCATGGCTATTCGTCCCCGAGCCGCGAAAAACACGGCAGTTTACGTGAAAAACGCATCTTCCTCAACCTTGCCGCTGCTTGTGGCGGGCGTCTGAGGAGCAGATGACCCGCACGACGCCCTTGCGCCGCACGATCCTGCAGTTCTTGCAGATCTTCCTGACTGACGGACGAACCTTCATCTCAAGGACCCCTTTTGCCGAACCCACGGAGGTTCGCCTTCTTCATCAGGCCCTCGTACTGGTGCGACATCATGTGCGCGTTCAGCTGGGCCACGAAATCCATCACGACGACGACCATGATCAGGAGCGAGGTGCCGCCGAAGTAGAACGGCACGCGTCCATAGGACATGAGGATCTCCGGCAGCAGGCACACGAGCGTCACGTACAGCGCGCCCCATACGGTCAGGCGCGTCAGCACCTTGTCGATGTATTCGCCGGTCTGCTGCCCGGGGCGGATGCCCGGGATGAACGCCCCGCCCTTCTTCAGGTTCTCCGCGGTCTCGCGCGAATTGAACACGAGCGCGGTGTAGAAGAAGCAGAAGAAAATGATCAGGCCGCCGTAGATCAGCAGGTGCAGCGGCTGGCCCCAGCCGAGCGCCGCGGCGAGCGTCTGCAGCCAGGTGCCCGCCTCGCCGGTGCCGAAGAAGCTCGCGAGCGTCGCCGGGAACAGCAGCAGCGACGAGGCGAAAATCGGCGGGATCACGCCCGACATGTTGAGCTTGAATGGCAGGTGGCTGGTCTGGCCCGCGTACATGCGCCGGCCCACCTGGCGCTTCGCGTAGTTGACCGGGATGCGGCGTTGGCCGCTCTCGACGAACACGCAGAACGCGGTCACCGCGCCGATCAGGAGCAGCAGGATGATCGCGAACGCGGGATTCATCTCGCCGCTGCTCACCTGCTGGAACGTGCCGCCGATCGCAGCCGGCAGGCCGGAGATGATGCCCGCGAGGATGATCATCGAGATGCCGTTGCCGATGCCGCGCTCGGTGATCTGCTCGCCGAGCCACATCAGGAACATCGTCCCCGCGGTCAGCGTCATCACGGCCGGCACGACGAAGGACAGAGTGCCCGGGTTGATGACGACGCCCTGGTTCTGGAACGCGACCGCGGCGGCGAAGCCCTGGAACGCAGCCAGCACCACGGTGAAGTAGCGCGTCCACTGGGTGATCTTGCGGCGACCCGACTCGCCTTCTTTCTTGATCGCGGCCATCGACGGCACGACCACTGCCATCATCTGCAGGATGATGGACGCGGAGATGTAGGGCATCACGCCCATCGCGAAGATGGACAAGCGCTCGAGCGCGCCGCCCGAGAACATGTTGAACAGGCCGAGGATCGTGCCTTCCTGGCTGTCGAACAGCCGGGCGAGCGCCTCCGGGTTGATGCCCGGCACCGGCACGAAAGTGCCGATGCGGTAGACGATCAGCGCGCCGAGCAGGAAAAACAGGCGCTGGCGAATCTCGGAGAAGCGCGTGACTTCACCGAGTGCGAGTGCCGCATTGCCTGCCGTGGTCGCCATGTCCGTTACCGCGCGGCCCTCAGGCCGCGGCGCCCTCGTCGATCTTGCCGCCGGCCTTCTCGATGGCCGCGCGGGCGCCCTTGGTCGCGACGACCGTCGGGCCTTTCAGCGTCACGGCGCGCGTGATCTCGCCGGACAGGATGACCTTCGCGCGCTCGGTTCGCGCCGGCACGATGGAGGCCTCGATCAGCGCGGCAAGGTCGATCAGTTCGGCCTTTACCTTTAGCAGATCGGTCAGCGTCACTTCAGCGCGCGTGCGATGCATCGCCGAGCGGAAGCCCACCTTCGGCAGGCGGCGCTGCAGCGGCACCTGGCCGCCCTCGAAGCCGACCTTGTGGTAGCCGCCCTTGCGCGCCTTCTGGCCCTTGCCGCCCTTGCCGCAGGTCTTGCCCTGGCCGGCGGAAGCGCCGCGGCCGACGCGCAGGCGCGGACGCTTGCTGCCCGGGCCCGGCCTCAATGTATTCAGTCGCATCTCAATCGCTCCTTCAGGCCTACTCGACGCTGATGAGGTGCTTCGCGACATTGACCATGCCGCGCACCTCGCGCGTGTCCTCGACCACTTTCGTGTCGCGGATGCGGCGCAGGCCCAGTCCATAGACCGAGGCCCGGATATTGTGCAGCTGCCCGTGCACGCTGCGGTTCAACGTCACCTTGATCTTGTCTTTGCTCATCGTCATCAGCTCGTGATCTCTTGCAATGTCTTGCCGCGCTTGGCTGCGATGCGGTCCGGCGACACCATTCGCTCGAACGCGTCGAAGGTCGCGCGCACCACGTTTATCGGGTTGCGCGAGCCGTAGCTCTTCGCCAGCACGTTCCGCACGCCCGCGCACTCGAACACCGCGCGCATGCCGCCGCCAGCGATGACGCCGGTACCGTCGGAGGCCGGCTGCATGTACACGCGCGTGGTGCCGTGGCGGCCCTGGATCGCGTAGTGCAGCGTCGCGTGCGTGATCGGCACTTGCGTCATGTTCTTGCGCGCCTGCTGCATCGCTTTCGCGATCGCGGTCGGCACTTCGCGCGCCTTGCCGTAGCCGAAGCCGACCTTGCCGGCGCCGTCGCCGACGATCGTCAGCGCGGTGAAGCCGAACTGGCGGCCGCCCTTCACCACTTTCGCGGTGCGGTTGACGGCGACCAGCTTTTCGATCAGGTCGTCGCCGGATTGGGATCTTTCGACTCGTGCCATCGCTTGAACCTCGGAATCAGAACTTGAGGCCGGCTTCGCGGGCGGCCTCGGCGAGCGCCTTCACGCGCCCGTGGTAACGGAAACCCGAACGGTCGAACGCGACCGCATCGATGCCGGCGGCCTTGGCGCGTTCGGCGATGATGCGGCCGACGATCTTCGCGGCCTCGGCATTGCCGGTTCCCTTCAGGTCCTTGGCCACCGCTTCCTGCAGCGTCGACGCCGCTGCCAGCACTTTCGCGCCGTCGGCCGTCGTGACCTGGGCGTAGATATGCTGCGGCGTGCGGTGCACCGTCAGGCGCGCCGTGCCCAGTTCGCGGATCTTGGCGCGGCCGCGGGTCGCGCGACGCAGGCGCCGGTCTTTCTTGGTGAGCTGTGCCATGGGCTTACTTCTTCTTGCCTTCCTTCATGACGATCTTCTCGCCGGCATAGCGCACGCCCTTGCCCTTGTAGGGCTCCGGCGGACGGTAGCCGCGGATCTCGGCGGCCACCTGGCCGACTTTCTGGCGGTCCACGCCCTTGATCAGGATCTCGGTCTGCGACGGCGTCTCGATCGAGATGCCGTCCGGCACCGGATACGCGAGCGGGTGCGAGAAGCCGAGCGTCAGGTTCAGGTTCTTGCCCTGCACCGCCGCGCGATAGCCGACGCCGACGAGCTCGAGCTTGCGCTCGAAACCCTTGGTGACGCCTGCGACCATGTTTGCCAGGTTGGCGCGCGTCGCGCCCGCCGTGGCGATGCGCTCGTTCGTCGCCTTGCCCTCGGCCACGGAGACGACCAGCGTCTGGTCCTTCTGGGACACGCTGATGCCGCTCGCGAGCGGAAGCGTGAGCACGCCCTTGGCGCCCTTCACGGTCACCGAGTCCGCCGCGAGCGTCGCATTGACGCCCTGCGGGAGGTTGACCGGCATTTTCGCAATTCTGGACATGATCCTTGCTTCCTCAGGACACGACGCAGAGCACTTCGCCGCCCTGGCCGGCGCGGCGCGCTTCGCGGTCGGTCATGACGCCGCCCGGCGTCGAGACGATCGCGATGCCGAGGCCGCCCAGCACCTTCGGCAACTCGTCCTTCGCGCGGTAGGTACGAAGACCCGGGCGCGAGACGCGCTCGATGCGCTCGATGACGGGCTTGCCCGCGTGATACTTGAGCGCGATCGTCAGCGTCGAACGGCCGCCGTCCTTGCTGACGACGAAATCGGCCACGTAGCCCTCGTCCTTCAGCACGCGGACGATCGCCTGTTTGACGCGCGACGACTGCACGGAAACTTCCGGCTTGCCGGCGCTCTGGCCGTTGCGGATCCGCGTCAGCAGGTCGGCGATCGGGTCATGCATACTCATGTTCTGTTCCTCACCAGCTCGCCTTGCGGAGTCCCGGGATGTCGCCGCGCATGGTCGCCTCGCGCAGCTTCACCCGGCCCAGGCCGAACTTGCTGTAGTTGCCGCGCGAACGGCCGGTGATCGCGCAGCGGCTGCGCTGGCGCGCGGGACTCGCGTCGCGGGGCAGCTTCTGCAGCGCTTCGACGGCCGCCATGCGGTCCTCGTGCGAAGCCTTTGGGTCGCGGATCTGCTCCTTGATACGCGCGCGCTTGGCGGCGTACTTCTTCACCGTCTTGGTCCGGCGCTTCTCGCGTTCGATCATGCTGGTCTTCGCCATCGGTCACTTCCTGAACGGAAAATTGAACGCCTCGAGCAATGCCTTGCCCGACTTGTCGTCGCCCGCGGACGTCGTGATCGTGATGTCCATGCCGCGGAGCTGGTCGATCTGGTCGTATGCGATCTCGGGGAAGATGATCTGTTCCTTGACCCCGAAGCTGTAGTTGCCCTGGCCGTCGAACGAGCGCGGGTTCACGCCGCGGAAGTCGCGGATGCGGGGCATCGCGACGTTGATCAGTCGGTCCAGGAACTCGTACATGCGCGCGCCGCGCAGCGTCACCATGCAGCCGACCGGCAGGCCCTCGCGGATCTTGAACGTCGCGATCGCCTTCTTTGATTTGCGCACCGACGGCTTCTGGCCGGTGATGCTCGCGAGTTCGGCGGTCGCCGCGTCCATGACCTTCTTGTCGGCCACGGCCTCGCCCACGCCCATGTTGACCGTGATCTTGGTGATCCGCGGCACCTGCATGTCGCTCTTCAGGCCGAGGTCCGTGCGGAGCTTCGGCTTGATGACTTCGCGGTATTGCTTCTGCAGCCTGGCTGTCGTTGCGGCCATCTGACCGGTCTCCGTATTCACGCGTCCACCGTTTCGCCGTTCGACTTGAAGTAACGCACCTTCCGCCCATCCTTGAGAGAGCGGACGCCGACACGCCCGGCCTTCCTGGTCGCGGGGTTCAGCAATGCGACGTTCGAGCCGTGCAGCGACGCTTCCTTCTGCACGATCGCGCCCTGCACGCCCTTGCCCGGGTTCGGGCGCTGGTGCTTCTTGACCATGTTCACGCCTTCAACGAGCACGCGGCCGTCCGGCTTTACGGCGACCACGGTTCCCGTGCGGCCCTTGTCGCGTCCCGCCGTCACGACGACGGAATCGCCCTTGCGGATCCTTTTCATAGAACTTCCGGTGCCAGCGAAATGATCTTCATGAACTGCACGTTGCGCAGCTCGCGCGTCACGGGCCCGAAGATGCGGGTGCCGATCGGCTCGAGCTTCGGGGTCAGCAGCACGGCGGCGTTGCCGTCGAAGCGGATCAGCGATCCGTCCCCGCGGCGCACGCCGCGGCGGGTGCGCACGACCACCGCGTCGTAGACCTCGCCCTTCTTGACCTTGCCGCGCGGGATCGCGTCCTTGACGCTGACCTTGATCACGTCGCCCACGCCGGCATAGCGGCGGCGCGTGCCGCCCATGACCTTGATGCACATCAGTTCGCGGGCGCCCGAATTGTCGGCGGCCACCAGGCGGGTCCTGAGCTGGATCATGGTCGTGCTCTCCCGGTGCTCATTCCGCCGGCGCGCGTTCGATCACGCGCACCAGCGTCCACGCCTTGTGCCGCGACAGCGGCCGGCATTCCGAGATGGCGACCGTGTCGCCCTCGCGGCATTCGTTCTTCTCGTCGTGTGCCAGCAGCTTGGTCGTGCGCCGGACGTACTTGCCGTAGGTCGGGTGCTTGATCAGCCGCTCGACCTCGACCGAGATCGTCTTGTCCATCTTGTTGCTGACGACGGTGCCGGTCAGCGTGCGCGCCGTTTCGGTCATTTCGCGCTCCTCTGCTCGTTCAGCACGGTCTTCAACCGCGCGATCTTGCCGCGGACCTTCGCGTGCTGGTCCGGGCGCGCCGGCTGCCCGCTCGCGGACGCCATGCGCAGGTTGAATTGCTCGCGGCGCAGCGCCACGAGTTCGTCGGTCAGGGCCGCGCGGTCTTTGCCGCGCAGGTCTTTCAGGAACCGCCCGCGTTCCTTGATGTTCTTCTTGCTCATCAGCGCACCGTCCGCTTCACGAAGGCCGTCGCCACCGACAACTTGGCGGCCGCCAGCCGGAATGCCTCGCGCGCCGTTGCTTCCGGCACGCCCTCGATCTCGAACAACACCTTGCCGGGCTGCACCTTGGCGACCCAGTACTCGACGTTGCCCTTGCCGCTGCCCATGCGCACTTCGAGCGGCTTCTGCGTGATCGGCACGTCCGGGAACACGCGGATCCAGATCTGGCCGCCGCGCTTGACGTAGCGCGTCATCGCGCGGCGCGCCGCCTCGATCTCGCGCGCGGTCATGCGCGAGCGGTCGACCGCCTTGAGCCCGTAGTCGCCGAACGCGACCGAGCTGCCGCGATGGGCGCTGCCGGAAAGGTTTCCCTTGAACATCTTGCGGTACTTGGTCCGCTTGGGCTGCATCATGTCAGTAAGTCCTTAACGCTCAGCCGGCCGCCGGCTCGATGGCCGCGGTCGTCTCCGCCGGCTTCTCGGCAGGCTTCTCGGCGGCGCCATCCTGGGCCTCGGCCACGACTTCCGCTTCCGGCTCCTCGCGGTCGAACACTTCGCCCTTGAACACCCACACCTTGATGCCGATGACGCCGTAGGTAGTGCGCGCCTCGGCAGTGCCGTAGTCGATTTCCGCGCGGAACGTGTGCAGCGGGATGCGGCCCTCGCGGGTCCACTCCGAGCGCGAGATCTCGGCGCCGTTCAGGCGGCCGGCGATGCGCACCTTCACGCCCAGGGCGCCACTGCGCATCGTGTTCGTGACCGCGCGCTTCATGGCGCGGCGGAACATCACGCGCTTCTCGATCTGCTGCGCGATGCTCTCGGCGACCAGGGTCGCGTCGAGCTCGGGCTTGCGGATCTCCGCAATGTTGAGCCGCACGTCCTGGACCGCCATCTTCATCAGCTTCGCGACTTCGACGCGCAGCTTCTCGATGTCCTCGCCCTTGCGGCCGATCACGACGCCCGGACGCGCCGTGTGGATCGTGATATTGGCCTTGCGGGCGGCGCGCTCGATGTTGATGCGGCTCACCGATGCCTCGATCAGCTTCTTGCGCAGGAACTCGCGCACCCGCCAGTCGGAAAGAATATTCGACGGGAAGCTCTTCGTGTCGGCGTACCACCGCGACGTCCAGTCGCGCGTGATGCCGAGACGAATGCCGATCGGATTGACCTTCTGACCCATGTGCTGCTCCGTTCCCCGGCTTACCGTGCCTTGTCGGCCACGGTCACCTTGATGTGCGAGAGACGCTTGACGATGCGGTTGCCGCGGCCCTTGGCGCGCGCGTGAAAGCGCTTCGCCACCGGCGCCTCGTCCACCTCGATGCGCGAGATCGACAGCGTGTCGATGTCCGCTTCCATATTGTGCTCGGCGTTCGCAATCGCCGACTCGAGCACCTTGCGGACGATCTTCGCGCCCTTCTTCGGCGTGAACGCGAGCACCGCGAGCGCCTGCCCGACCGGCTGGCCGCGCACCATGTCCGCGACCAGGCGGCACTTCTGCGGCGAGATGCGCGCGTGGCGCAAAATGGCTGAAACCTGCATCGCTTACTCCGGAGTCGCCTCGACCTTCTTGGCCGACGAGTGACTCTTGAAAATGCG